>NZ_PIJG01000024.1:0-42966 GCF_002809955.1 Geobacillus sp. Manikaran-105 | reverse complement strand
GACACGCCTCAAAGAATAAGGATTGCTTGAAGCAGTCAAACTTCTTTGGAAGCCCCCACTTCAAATTTTCGCTAGAAAATTAAGTGGGGGTAGTTCACCGATGCACGTCGTACACCGAGCGTTTCGTCGCTTGTTTCAGCCATTCGTATTCAGTGCGGTCAAGCGGCGGGGCTGACGCAGCGGCGACGTTTTCCTCAAGCTGTTCAAGGCGGCTGGCGCCCGGGATGACGGCGGCAACGACCGGGTCATACAAGCAAAATTGCAGCGCGGTCGCGGTCAAGGACCGGCGTCCGGCCGTTTTTTCCTTCAGCTTCGGGATGAGCGCCTGCAGTTCTTCATACGAATAATCGAGGTAGCCGTGTTGTTTCACCGCGCTGCCCGCCTGCTCAAGCGGGCGGCTCGTGAGCAAGCCTTTTGCGACCGGGCCGCGGGCGATCACGCTGATGTTGTGTTCGCGAAGAGGCGGGAACCATTCTTCCGGGCGGCGATCAAGCAAGCTGTATTGCATCATGACGCTGACGATGTTCGAGCGCTTCACATATTCGCGAATGACGTTTGGGCGGATCGAGGAGATGCCGTACCAACGGATGACGCCTTCTTGCTTCAACTCTTCGAACGCTTCAATCGTCTCATCGATCGGGTCGTCGATCGTGCCGCCGTGGAGCTGGTATAAGTCAATGTAGTCCGTTTGCAGACGGCGCAGGCTCTCTTTGACCGCTTGTTTGATATAGGCTTTTGACGGATCCCAGTCCCAGCCGCTGCCATCCGGCCGCCAACGGTTGCCGACTTTTGTCGCGATAATGACTTGGCCGCGTTTTCCTTTCACCGCTTTGCCGACAAACTCCTCATTTAAGCCGCGGTCGTATAAATCGGCTGTATCCAAGTAGTTGATGCCGCGCTCCAACGCTTCATGGATGAGATAGATGGCATGGCGCTCATCCGTGCCGAGCGACATGCAGCCGAGGCCGATTTCGCTCACATACAAATCCGATGTGCCGATGCGGCGTTTGTTCATTTTTTGCGCCTCCTTTCGCGATCAATGACACGTCCATTGTACAACGGAAGCGAAAAAATGGCCAAACATGTAGTACAATGGAAAAGAATCGATCCAATTTGATAGGGGAGAATGAACATGGAGCTGTATGAAAAAACGATCCGCAAAGAGAAGCTGTTCAGCGGCTGCATTATTGAGTTGTATGTGGAGGAAGTGGAGCTGCCAAACGGGCAGAAAAGCCGGCGCGAGGTGATCAAGCACCCGGGCGCGGTGGCGGTGCTGCCGCTGTTGCCGGATGGGAAAATCGTTCTTGTCCGCCAGTATCGAAAAGCGCTCGAGCGCGCATTAGTCGAGATTCCGGCGGGCAAGCTAGAACATGGGGAAGAGCCGCTCGCTTCCGCACACCGCGAGCTGGAAGAGGAAACGGGCTACCGCGCCCAATCGATGCGCCATCTGATTTCTTTTTATACGTCCCCGGGGTTTGCCGATGAGCTCATTCATTTGTATGTCGCCGAGGGGCTGGAAAAAGCGGAGGACGGCGCCGATTTGGATGAAGATGAGTTTGTCGAGCTGTTGGAAGTGACATTGGAGGAGGCGCTTCATATGCTGGAACGACGCGAAATTTATGACGCCAAAACGGCGTACGCTTTGCAATATTTGCAGTTGCGCCGCGCGTTGGGGGAGCAAAATGCCTGATCAAACACACGCGGGCGGCCTCGGCCGTTATTACGCTGATTTACATATTCACATCGGCCGCACCGCCTCGGGCCGCCCGGTGAAAATTACCGGGGCGCGGACGTTGACGCTTGAGAACATCTTGCATGAGGCGGCTGAGGTGAAAGGGATCGACCTCGTCGGTGTTATTGACAGCCATGTGCCCGAAGTGCTGGACGAGCTCGAGCGGGCAATGGAGAAGCACGGTTGGCGCGAACATGAGGGGGGCGGCGTCAGCGCCGGAAAGGTGACGCTTTTGCTAGGCAGTGAAATCGAAGTATATGACGACCATTGCCATGGACCGATCCATGTGCTCGCCTTTTTGCCGACCGTTTCCGCCATGCGCGCGTTTTCTGTCTGGCTTGGGGAGCGGGTGAAAAACGTATCGCTCAGCACGCAGCGCCTTCACGCCTCAGGGCGCGAATTGCAACAGACAGTGAAAGAGCGAGGCGGCTGGTTCATCCCTGCGCATGCATTCACCCCGTTTAAAAGTTTGTACGGAAGAGGCGTCGAACGCAGCTTGACGGAGGTGTTCGACCCGGATCTCATTGATGCTGTAGAACTTGGGCTGAGCGCCGACACGGCGATGGCCGACCAGATCGCCGAATTGCATCGCTACCCGTACTTGACGAATTCCGATGCCCATTCGCTGCGGAAAATCGCCCGCGAATATGAAGAAGTGCGGCTTTCCTCCCCGACGTTTGCCGAGTTTGAAAAAGCGCTGCGCGGTGAAGACGGGCGCGTGATTGTCGCCAACTACGGTTTAAATCCGAAACTAGGAAAATATCACCAGACAGTGTGCGAGCGTTGCCTTGCGCCGGCTGCACCGGACGTCGACAGCTGTGCGGCATGCGGCCATCATCGGGTCGTGAAAGGTGTGTTTGACCGGCTGGAGGAGCTGAAAACGGCAGAACGCGGGCCGAAACGGCCGCCGTACATTTATCAAGTGCCGCTTGAATTCATCCCCGGCCTTGGTCCAAAAGCGTATGAAAAACTGCTTGGCCGTTTTGGCACGGAAATACGTGTTCTTCATGAGGCGTCGGAGGAAGAGATCGCGGAGACGGTCGGAGAAAAATTGGCCCAACTGATCGTCCTTGCCCGCAGCGGCGCGCTCTATATCGAGGCCGGGGGCGGTGGGAGATACGGAAAAGTGCGGGAAGCGTGATGGACAAAAGCGGGAGGAAGCGGAACGCTGAGCGCCATGGCCCCATCCAGCAAGGGAACGGCCATGGCGGTGTTCTTTTGGCAAAAAGCAGTCATACATCAGGCGGATGGACATACAATCTACTAAGAGACAAATAGGAGGACGAAGCACGATGAGAACCCATCCGCTGAAATCGGCCGCCGCTATTCATTTGCGCGACCACGCTTCACTATACGTATTTGTCATCGTCCTGTTTTTAATGGGCGTCATTTTTGGCGCCATTGTCGTCAACAGCCTCGGCTTCAGCCAAAAGCAAGATTTGTATTATTACTTGGCGCAATTTTTTGGACAAGTATCAAAAGACAACGTGGCAAGCGCCCACGACATGTTCCGTCAAAGCTACATGCATAACGTCAAATATATGGCCCTCATGTGGGTGCTCGGCATTTCCGTCATCGGACTGCCGGTCATTTTGGTTTTACTGTTTTTAAAAGGCATTGTCGTCGGCTTCACCGTCGGCTTTTTAGTCAATCAAATGGGCTGGAAAGGGTTTTTATTGTCATTTGTTTCGGTGATGCCGCAAAATTTGCTTGTCATTCCGCTCATGATCGTGATGGGCGTGATGTCGATATCGTTTTCCTTGCGGATGGTGCGCAATCAGTTTATGAAACGGCCGCACGAGCCAGTGTTCCCGATGGTGATGCGCTATGCCGCGGCGATGGCCGCGGCCGCCTTCGGGCTGCTTGTCTCTTCGGCGGTGGAAGCGTACCTTTCGCCGGTCTTGATGAAACAGGTGGTGAAATGGGTCGTTAATTTAATAATAATTATTATGTAGTAATCATTGTTGTTTTTTTGTGATAGTAATTATACTTTGAACCTTCCCGCGCACATTTGTTATAATGGGAGGTGAATAGCGAGGGAGGAATGAAAACATGGAAGATCGTGTGGAACGAATTAAGAAGCAGCTGCACTCAGCCGGCTATAAACTGACGCCGCAGCGGGAAGCGACAGTAAGAGTCCTGCTTGAACATGAAGAAGACCATTTAAGCGCGGAAGACGTCTACCTCCTCGTGAAAGAAAAATCCCCAGAGATCGGACTGGCGACCGTATATCGGACGCTCGAGCTGCTCACCGAGTTGAAAATTGTCGATAAAATCAACTTCGGGGACGGGGTGTCGCGCTATGATCTCCGCAAGGAAGGGGCGGCCCATTTTCATCACCATCTCGTTTGCCTCGAATGCGGATCGGTAGCGGAAATTCAAGAGGATTTGCTTGAAGACGTCGAAGCCATTGTCGAGCGGGAATGGAAATTTAAAATTAAAGACCACCGCTTGACGTTCCACGGCATTTGCCATCGCTGCCAGCAAAAACACGAAGAAGAAAAATAAAAAACCTTTTCCGGCGGGAAAGGGTTTTTGCGTATATACGTATAAATCAGGAACCAAACGGCATATCCTCATACTAGCAAACAGACAAGCTGCCGATGGGGAGGATGCCATGAAAACCGTTTGGCAAATGGTGAAAGTATTTCTTTTGTTTACGGGATGCACCATTTTATTTTATTATAGTCTTGTATGGTTTAACCGCGAATATGAATTTTATCACCGGTACGATGAGCCGAAAGGATCGGCGGTCAAAGTATCGGCGGCAGAGAGTGCGCCGCCCAGCTGGCTTGACCGGCTATTATTTTTTTATCGCGACGGGGAGTAGAGAGCGTTGGAACACGAATTGAGCGATTTCCTGCATTATTTGACGGTGGAGCGAAACTTGGCGCATAACACCATTATTTCATACGAGCGCGATTTGAAAAAGTATGCCCATTATTTGCGCCAAGTTGAGCAGCTCGGGGCGTGGGGCGAAGTCGAGCGGCTGCACATTCTTCATTTCTTGAAATTTTTGAGCGAACAAGGACAGTCGGCGCGGACGATTGCCCGTCATTTGGCGTCGATTCGCTCGTTCCATCAGTTTTTGCTGCGGGAGAAAATCGTTTCCCAAGATCCGACCGTCCATATCGAAACGCCGCAGTTTGAGCGGACGCTGCCGAAAGTGCTGTCGGTCGAGGAAGTGGAAGCGCTCTTGTCAGCGCCGCAGACGAATACGCCATTTGGCTTGCGCGACAAGGCGATGCTCGAGCTGTTGTATGCGACCGGCATGCGCGTCAGCGAACTCGTGCAGCTGAATTTGGCTGACGTGCACTTGACGATGGGGTTTGTCCGCTGCTATGGAAAAGGTCGAAAAGAGCGGATCGTGCCGATCGGGCGAATGGCGATCGAGGCGCTTATCCGCTACTTGGAGCACGGGCGTCCGCAGCTTGTCAATCCGCGCAAACGGGCAACCGAGGCGCTGTTTTTGAACCATTACGGGCAGCGCCTGACGCGGCAAGGGTTTTGGAAAATTTTGAAACGACTGGCCAAAGAGGCGGGAATTGAAAAAGAGCTAACCCCCCATACGCTCCGGCACTCGTTTGCGACTCATCTGCTTGAGAACGGGGCTGACTTGCGCGCCGTTCAGGAACTGCTTGGGCATGCTGACATTTCAACGACGCAAATGTATACGCACGTGACGAAAACGCGCCTAAAAGACGTGTATAAACAGTACCATCCGCGCGCCTAGCTGCGCCCATTGCTGTGGCTGGGCGTTTGCTTGTTTGTAAAGTTGTCAGACTTCTGACCAATTCACCGCCAGCGTGTTTTGCGCTCAAATTAGGAACAATAGGAAGAGACACCATCTTCATTGCAGGCAGGAGGAATGAACGTGAAAGCCAGATACCGGCGCGTGTTTTTAATTGTCATGGATTCGGTCGGCATCGGCGAGGCGCCTGATGCTGAAAAGTATAACGACAAAGGAGCGGATACGCTTGGGCATATCGCTGAATACCGCGGCGGCTTGCGCATGCCGAATATGGCGAAGCTCGGTTTAAGCCATATTCGTGAAATTAAGGGAGTGCCGAAAGTCGCGGAGCCGCTCGCGTATCACACCAAAATGAAAGAGGCGTCCGCCGGCAAAGATACGATGACCGGCCATTGGGAGCTGATGGGCCTTCGCATCGACAAGCCGTTCCGCGTCTTTCCTGACGGATTTCCGGACGAGCTGATCGCCGAACTGGAGCGGCGCACCGGTCGGAAGGTGATCGGCAACAAACCGGCAAGCGGAACGGCGATCATTGAAGAGCTCGGTGAAGAGCATATGAAAACAGGGGCGATCATCGTCTACACATCAGCTGATTCTGTCTTGCAAATCGCTGCCCACGAGGACGTCGTGCCGCTTGAGGAGCTGTACCGCATTTGTGAAATCGCCCGTGAGCTGACGCGCGATGAGCCATACATGGTTGGGCGCGTCATCGCCCGCCCGTTCATCGGGACGCCCGGCCGGTTTGAGCGGACGCCGAACCGGCATGACTATGCGCTCAAACCGTTCGGCCGCACGGTGATGAACGAACTGAAAGACGCGGGCTATGATGTGATCGCCATTGGAAAAATCGCCGATATTTACGACAATGAAGGGGTGACGCAATCGCTGCGGACTACCTCGAACATGGATGGCATGGATAAGCTCATCGGTACGCTCAGCATCGACTTTACCGGGCTCAGTTTTGTGAACCTCGTCGATTTTGATGCCAAATATGGCCACCGCCGCGACCCAAAAGGCTACGGCGACGCGCTTGAGGAGTTTGACGCCCGGCTTGCCGAGGTGCTGCCGCGGCTGAAAAACGATGACCTTCTGATCATTACGGCCGATCATGGCAACGATCCGGTGCACCATGGAACGGACCATACGCGCGAATATGTGCCGCTTCTGGTGTACAACCCGCGTTTTCAGGGCGGAAAGCCGCTCCCGGTCCGCGAAACGTTCGCCGATGTCGGGGCGACGATCGCCGATAATTTTCAAGTTCATATGCCGCCGCACGGAACGAGCTTTTTGGCCGACTTAAAGTAACAGAGGCCGCTCTGCTTTTTTGGCGGTGAAATGATGAGACAAGGGGGAAGAGATATGGATCGACACATGATTGAAAAAGCAGCTGATGTTTTGCGTCAGCGTATGCCGGCACCGCCCGCCATCGGCTTGATTCTCGGTTCGGGACTCGGCGTGCTCGCCGAGGAAATCGAGGAGGCGGTTCGCATTCCATACGAGGAGATTCCCGGATTTCCGGTGTCAACGGTCGAAGGGCACGCCGGCCGGCTCGTGTGCGGTCGGCTTGAAGGGGCGGCGGTCGTCGCGATGCAAGGGCGGTTTCATTATTACGAGGGATATTCGCTCCGCGAAGTGACGTTTCCGGTCCGGGTGATGAAGGCGCTCGGCGTCCGTCAATTGATCGTGACGAACGCCGCCGGCGGCGTGAACGAACAGTTCCGGCCGGGCGATTTGATGATCATTTCCGACCATATTAACTTGCTTGGCACAAACCCACTCATCGGACCGAACGATCCGGAGCTGGGCCCGCGCTTCCCTGATTTAACAGAAGCATACAGCCGGCGCTTGCGCCAGCTCGCCAAAGAAGCGGCGGCGAAGCTTGGCCTTCGCGTGCAAGAAGGTGTGTATGTCGCCAACACGGGGCCGTCATATGAAACGCCGGCGGAAATTCGCATGATTCGTACGCTGGGCGGCGATGCGGTCGGCATGTCGACCGTCCCGGAAGTGATCGTCGCCCGCCACGGCGGCATGGAGGTGCTTGGCATTTCATGCATTTCAAATATGGCGGCAGGAATGTCGGATGCTCCGCTTCATCATGATGAAGTGGTGGAAACGGCTGAGCGGGTGAAGACGGATTTTTTGCGGTTCATAAAAGCGATTGTCGCCGAAATGGCGAAATCAAACTGAAAAAGGTGATCGCGATGCGAATGGTCGATTTGATTGCAAAAAAGCGTGATGGAGAGGCGCTGACGAACGAGGAGATCGAATGGATCATCCGCGGCTACACCGGCGGGGCTATTCCGGATTACCAAATGAGCGCGTTGGCGATGGCGATTTACTTCCGCGGCATGACTGAAGAAGAAACAGCGGCGCTGACGATGGCGATGGTCCATTCTGGCGAGGTCATCGACTTATCAGGCATCCGCGGCGTGAAAGTCGATAAACACTCGACTGGCGGCGTCGGCGATACGACGACACTCGTGTTAGGCCCGCTCGTCGCCGCCGTCGGCGTGCCGGTAGCGAAAATGTCCGGGCGCGGCCTTGGCCATACAGGGGGCACGATCGACAAACTTGAGTCGGTGCCCGGGTTTCATGTCGAAATAAGCAAAGAGGAGTTCATTCGGCTCGTCAACGAAAACAAGATCGCCATTATCGGCCAAACAAGCGATTTGACGCCTGCTGACAAAAAGCTGTACGCGCTCCGCGATGTGACCGCGACGGTCAACAGCATCCCGCTCATTGCCTCATCGATCATGAGCAAAAAAATCGCTGCTGGCGCTGATGCCATCGTGCTCGACGTCAAAACGGGCGCGGGGGCGTTTATGAAAGAACTCGACGGGGCGCGCCAGCTCGCCCAGGCGATGGTCGACATCGGCAAGCGCGTCGGCCGCCGAACGTTGGCCATTATTTCTGATATGAGCCAGCCGCTCGGTTATGCCGTCGGCAACGCCCTGGAAGTGAAAGAGGCGATTGACACTCTGAAAGGAAACGGGCCGCGCGATTTGACTGAACTTTGTTTGACGCTCGGCAGCCATATGGTATGCCTGGCGGAACGGGCATCGACACTTGGGGAGGCGCGGCGCCTGCTTGAACGGGCGCTCCGCGACGGTTCTGCCATCGCAGCGTTCAAAACATTTTTAGCCGCGCAAGGTGGTGATCCGTCGGTGGTCGACAACCCGGACAACTTGCCGAAAGCGGCGTACACCTTCCCGGTTGCCGCCAAGGAAGACGGCTATGTCGCCGAGATTGCCGCCGATGAAGTCGGCACAGCCGCCATGCGGCTTGGCGCCGGTCGGGCGAAAAAAGAGGACGCGATCGACTTGGCTGTCGGCGTCGTGCTTCATAAAAAAATCGGTGACCGTGTGCAAAAGGGAGAAACGTTGGCCACGATCCACAGCAACCGGCCGGACGTGCGCGAGGTGGAGGAAACGCTGTCCTCAGCCATTCGGCTTTCGCCTAAACCCGTCACTCCGCCGCCGCTCGTGTACGAGACGATCGTTTGAGCGCCGGCCGAGCCAACAGAACAAGGGGCGATGCAAGGAAGAAAACGCTCGAAACAAATGTTTCGGGCGTTTTTTTGTTTTTTTGTATAAAAATATCTTTGCTGGAAAAAATGGCATGTATAAAGAATGGAGGTTTGGGAGATGAAAACGACAGTCATCCGTCTGCTTGTATTGCCGATTCTTCTGTTCCTTCCTCTTTCCGTGCATGCCGAGTCACACGAAAAGAAGGCGGCAAAGGTGGAGCTGGCCGATGAAGCGAAGTCGGCGATCTTGATTGAGCGCGACACCGGCACCGTGCTTTATGAAAAAAACGCCCATGAAAAACTGCCGCCGGCGAGCATGACGAAAATTATGACGATGTTGTTGATTATGGAAGCGATCGACGAAGGCAAGCTCTCCTACGACGAAAAAGTGCGGGCAAGCGAATACGCAGCTTCGATGGGCGGGTCGCAAATTTTCCTTGAGCCGGGCGAGGAAATGACCGTTGATGAGCTGTTGCGCGCCATCGCCATCGGTTCGGCGAATGACGCTTCCGTTGCCATGGCTGAGCGGATCGCCGGATCAGAAAAGGCGTTTGTTGAGATGATGAATGAAAAAGCGAAACAGCTCGGCTTAAAAGACACCCATTTCGCCAACGCAACCGGCCTGCCGGCGGAAGATCACTACAGCAGCGCCCATGACATGGCCGCTATGGCGCGCGAACTGTTGAAATATGAAGACATTACGAAATATACAAGCAAATACGAAGACTATTTGCGCGAAAATACGGACAAGAAGTTTTGGCTTGTCAATACAAACCGTCTTGTCAAATTTTATCCGGGTGTTGACGGGTTAAAAACAGGATATACGGGCGAGGCGAAATATTGCTTGACCGCAACAGCGGAACGAAACGGCATGCGCGTCATTGCCGTCGTGTTCGGAGCGCCGACGCCGAAATCGCGCAACGCTCAAATTACAAAAATGCTTGATTACGCGTTTGCTCAATACCAAACCCATCCGGTATACGAGCGGAATGAAACCGTCGCCCATGTCAACGTCAGCAAAGGAAAGCAAAAATCGGTGGCGGCGGTGACGTCTGAGCCGGTGTCAGTGTTGACGAAAAAAGGACAATCAACCAAACAAATTGAAAAAGTGATCAAAGTGAAAGACGATGTGAAGGCCCCGGTTCGCAAAGGCGATGAGCTCGGCGTCCTCATTTTGAAGCAGGATGGAAAAGAAATTTTGCGCAGCCCGATCGTCGCGAAGCAAACGGTGGCGGAGGCCAGCTTTTGGGACTTGTTTAAACGGGTGTTCAGCCGTTTCGTCCAAGCGGGATAATGTCAATTTTTGCGGCCTTTTCCCTATCTTTGGCGAACAACCACTAGTTTTGTCGGGCGGCAGGATTTCCGGCGAGCGGCAGCGAAATGTCTCCGTATCCTGAAATGGACAAGGAGGAACACGCTGTGAGTCTCGCGATCGACTTGGAAGTGAAGCAAGACGTGCTCATCGTTCGCCTTTCCGGAGAGCTTGACCATCATACAGCGGAAGAATTGCGCGAGCAGGTGACGGATGTGCTCGAAAACCGGGGCATCCGCCATATCGTGCTCAATTTAAGACAGCTGACGTTTATGGACAGTTCCGGTCTCGGCGTCATTTTAGGGCGCTATAAGCAAATTAAAAACGTCGGCGGACAGATGGTCGTCTGCGCTGTGTCGCCGACGGTCAAGCGCTTGTTTGACATGTCGGGGCTGTTTAAAATCATTCGCTTTGAGGCGGATGAACAATTTGCGTTGCAGGCATTGGGGGTGGCATAAATGCGCAACGAGATGCACCTCCAATTTTCCGCCCGCAGTGAAAACGAGTCGTTCGCCCGCGTGACGGTGGCGGCGTTTGTCGCCCAGCTCGACCCGACGATGGATGAGCTGACAGAAATTAAAACGGTCGTCTCGGAGGCGGTGACGAACGCCATCATTCACGGTTACAACAACGATCCGAACGGCATCGTCTCCATTTCGGTCATCATTGAAGACGGTGTCGTCCATTTGACGGTGAGAGACGAAGGAGTCGGCATTCCTGACATCGAAGAAGCGCGCCAGCCGTTGTTTACGACAAAGCCCGAGCTTGAGCGGTCAGGGATGGGGTTTACGATTATGGAAAATTTCATGGATGAAGTCATCGTCGAATCGGAAGTGAACAAAGGGACGACTGTGTATTTGAAAAAGCATATTGCGAAAAGCAAAGCGTTATGTAACTGAGGGAGACATGCCTATGGATGTCGATGTCAAGCAAGATCAGTCGCCGATCAAAGACCAGGAGATGAAGGAGCTGATTCGCCGCAGCCAGGAGGGCGACCAGGAAGCGCGCGACGAAATTATTGAAAAAAATATGCGTCTCGTCTGGTCGGTCGTCCAGCGCTTTTTAAACCGCGGTTACGAGCCGGACGACTTGTTCCAAATCGGCTGCATCGGCTTGCTGAAGTCGGTCGATAAGTTTGACTTGTCGTATGACGTCAAGTTTTCCACGTACGCCGTGCCGATGATTATCGGAGAAATCCAACGGTTTCTCCGCGACGACGGCACGGTGAAAGTCAGCCGTTCTCTCAAAGAAATGGGCAATAAAATCCGCAAGGCGAAAGACGAGCTGTCGAAAACGCGCGGACGGGCGCCGACTGTCACCGAAATCGCCGACCATCTAGGCATTTCCCCGGAGGAAGTCGTTCTCGCCCAAGAGGCGGTTCGCTCGCCGGCGTCGATTCACGAAACAGTATACGAAAACGACGGCGACCCAATCACACTGCTCGATCAAATCGCCGATGACGACGAAGCGTCATGGTTTGACAAAATCGCCTTAAAAAAAGCAATCGAAGAACTCGACGAGCGCGAGAGGCTGATCGTTTACTTGCGCTACTACAAAGACCAAACCCAGTCTGAAGTGGCATCTAGACTCGGCATCTCTCAAGTGCAAGTATCCCGGCTGGAAAAGAAAATATTGCAGCACATAAAGGAAAAAATGGACGGGTGAGTCCGTTTTTTCCGCATAGGGCGTGAAAAAGCGGACGGGTGAGTCCATTTTTTCCGCATGGGGCGGGAAAAAGCGGACGGGTGAGTCCGTTTTTTTCGCATGGGGCGGAGTTCCGCCTTTTTTTTGCTCCTCGCGGCGGATGGAGGAAAAAAATCCTAATTTGATCATCATGTTCCAAAAAGAATGGGCGCTTTTCAGCCCATTCTTTTCTACTTTTATGAAATCGATGGCGAATGGCGGCAATCTGTATGATCCTTCTTTCCGCCAAACAAACTAAAGAAAAACAAAATGGGGATAAAGGTGTGAAGCAGATGGCAACCACTGTGTTTATTAAGCCACGCCATCGCGTGCAAGTGAAACCGGGAGCGGTCGTCACGCTCGGAGAAGTGGCCCAAATGACGGGAGGAGATGGCGGGCTGATTCGCCGGCTGAAGGCGATTCCGCTCTACCGCATCCAGCCGAGCGACAAGAACATCGTCATTATCGATATGATGCACATTGTTCGGGCTGTGCTTGATGCCGACCCGTCGCTCGATGTGCAGATGGTCGGCCCCTCACAGACGATCGTGGAAGTTGTGTACGAAAAACGGCGGTTTTCAATGGCTTCTTTTCTTCTCGTTTGGCTTCTTTTGTTTGTCGGTTCAGCCATGGCGATCATGAATTTCCACGAAGATGTGAGCATGCAGCAAGTGCATCGCCATCTTTACCAGATGATGACCGGCCAATCGGTCGACAAACCGCTGCTTTTACAAATTCCGTATTCGCTTGGGCTTGGCATCGGGATGGTGCTATTTTTCAACCATTGGTTCCGCAAACGAATCAATGAGGAGCCTAGCCCTCTCGAGGTCGAGATGTTCAACTACCAGCAGGCGATCGATCAATACGTCATTTTGCACGAAAACAAAGAAAGCATGAGGCATCTTGACGACGCTTAAGGTGTTGCTGGTAGTGTTCGTCGGCTTTGCTGGAGGGCTGGCGGTCGGAACCGGGTTTGTCGCCTTTTTGGTTGTGCTTGGCGTCATTCCGCGCTTGACGCAGCTGACGAAAACGACGAAGCGCATTCACGCCTATGAGTGGAGTGCTGTCGCGGGTGCCATTGTCGGCGGCTGGATGAGCCTGTGCCATTCGGTGTGGCATTTATCCAAATATTGGCTTGTGCCGATCGGGCTGTTGCATGGCGTCTTTATCGGCATGCTTGCCGCGGCGTTGACGGAAGTGTTGAACGTTTGGCCGATTTTGGCGAAGCGGATCGGAGTCGATGATAAAATCGTCGCCTTGTTGATGGCCATTGCCTTTGGCAAAGTAGCGGGGGCGTTGTTTCATTGGCTTTATTTTGTCGATTATTTTCGCTGAAAAGGGGGGAGAAAACGTGGGATTGAGAACCGATTATCTCCGCGAGGTGAAGGCGTTTCAGCCTTCTCCCCCATATGCGGCCAATGCGGCCAAGGCGTTTTTGGCCGGTGGAGCGCTTTGCGCCTTGGCGCAATGGTTGGCCGAATGGCACGGCCGATTGGTTGTTGCTTCGCCGCTGGCCGCCCAATTATGGGCGGCGGCCGTGATGGCCGGGCTGGCCATCGCGCTGACGGCTGTCGGAAAGTACGACGATTTCAGTCAGTTCGCCGGGGCGGGCGCGACGATGCTCATTACCGGGTTGGCAAACGCGCTTGCAAGCGCCGCCATCGAGCATAGGAGCGAAGGATGGACGGCGGGGGTGGCCGGACAGATGTTGAAAGCCGGCGGCGCGGCGATCATTTATGGCATCATTGCAGCCTATGCGCTCGGCCTCTGTTGGCTCTGGCTGTAGAAAAGAGGGGTGGCGATGAGGCGGACCGGGAAGCAGACGTGGGTGTTTGATGAAGGCGTCTATATTCAAGCTGCCGCTGCGGCTGTCGGGCCGCTTGAGGCTGACGGGCCGCTTGGCCGTTATTTCGACGTTTGCCATCGCGATTTGTATTGCGGGGAAAAAACGTGGGAGTTGGCGGAGCGTCGGCTGATGCGGGAGGCGGTGGCGCACTGTTTGCAAAAGGCGGGCGTGTCGGCCGAAGAAGTCGATCTGTTTTTGGCCGGCGATTTGTTAAACCAAAGTGCGACGTCCAACTATGTCGCCCGCGAGCTGCCGATTCCGTTTTTATGCCTGTTCGGCGCTTGCTCCACCTCGATGCAGACGCTGGCGGCGGCGGCGGCTCTCGTTGCTGGAGGGCTGGCCGATCGGGCGCTTGTCGCCACAAGCAGCCATAACGCGACGGCCGAGCGGCAATTTCGTTATCCGACTGAACTCGGGGTGCAAAAGCCAAAAACGGCGACGTTTACAGTCACAGGCGCCGGCGCTGCGCTCGTCGGCCGAACCCCGGGGCGCTGGCGCCTCCGGGCGGCGACGATCGGCAAAGTGATCGATGCCGGGCTGAAAAATCCGCTCGATATGGGGGCGGCGATGGCACCGGCGGCGGCGGATACGATCGAGCAGCATTTCCGCGACTTGGGGACGTCTCCTGACGATTATGACTTGATCGTCACCGGCGATCTGTCGCGCGTCGGCAGTGTCATTGCTCGCGAGCTGCTCGCTGAAGCAGGCTTTGACGTCAGTGACGTCTATAATGACTGCGGGCTCATGATTTACCGCCCTGACCAAGATGTGTTCGCCGGCGGCAGCGGCTGCGCCTGTTCGGCTGTTGTCACATACGGCTATTTGCTGAAGACGCTTTCCGAAGGAACATTTCGCCGCCTGTTGGTCGTCGCCACCGGGGCGCTTCTCAGCCAAACGATGGTGCAGCAAAAACAATCGATTCCGGCCATCGCCCACGGCGTCGTCATTGAAGCGGCTGAGCCGGAGCCTCATTCATCGCCGTAGAACATCTGCCATTTCGGAACCATGGAGGGGGAATGGGATATGGAGTATGTGCGTGCGTTTGTCGCCGGGGGGCTGCTGTGCGCGCTTGCCCAGCTCGCCGTTGACCGCGGCAAGTGGACGCCGGCTGGCGTCGCGGTCACGCTTGTTGTTCTCGGCGTGTTCCTCGGCTTCAGCGGCGCATACGACCGGTTCGCCGCCTGGGCCGGCGCTGGGGCGACGATGCCGCTGAGTGGGTTTGGCTACTTTTTGGCCAAAGGCGTGGTGAGCGAACCGCAGCCGAGAGGGCTGATGGAGACCGGTGCGGCGGTGTTCCGCTTGGTCGGCGCCTTGGTCGCTGTCATGGTGGCCGGGTCGTTCGTCGCTGCGCTCATTTGTAAACCGAAAGGGTAGGGATTATGAAAAAAAGACGGGTGATTTTAGTAACCGATGGGGACGAGTTCGCCTGCCGGGCGATTGAGCGGGTTGCCGCCGAGATCGGCGGCCGTTGCATCTCCCGTTCGCAAGGCAATCCGACAAAATTAAGCGGCGAGCAGCTTGTGGAACTGATTTTGCAAACGCCGCACGACCCAGTGTTCGTCATGTTTGACGATTGCGGCGCCGTCGGCGAAGGGGCCGGAGAACAGGCGCTTCGCTATGTGGTGGGCCATGAACAAATCGAAGTGCTCGGGGCGCTGGCGGTCGCTTCCAACACGCACCAACACGAATGGACAAAAGTCGATGTGAGCGTCGACCGCGACGGATGTCTGACAGAGTACGGAGTCGACAAAGAGGGGATTCGCGATCTCGAGATCGGGCGCATTAACGGCGACACCGTCTACTGCCTCGATCAGCTGAATATTCCGATCGTCGTTGGCATTGGCGACATCGGCAAAATGGGATGCCGCGACCACGCCAAAAACGGGGCGCCGATTACGCGCAAGGCGGTTGAGTTGATTTTGGAAAGGAGTGAAGGCCATGCCGGAAAAGGCGAAGAAAATGGAGAAAGTGCCGATCGCCAAGAAGCTCGTTGACAACGCCAAGTTTTTGCAAGAACGGATCGGCGTCGGCACGAGTTTTGATTTGGGCGTGCGGAAGGTTCATGTGCTAAACCGGGAAGTACATATTTACTACTGCAACGGTTTATGCGATACGCAATACATTATCGAACTGTTGAAGCAAATCGTGCGCGTCAACGACGATGAACGCCAGGCGGCGCAAGCGTGGCAAATTATCGAAAACAGGCTCGTCCACCAACAAGTCAGCCCAGTCACAAGCCTTGACGAGGCGGTCGACAAGCTGTTGTCCGGCTTAATCATCGTCTTGATTGAAGGGGAATCAACCGGGTTTGCCGTTGATGTCCGCAGCTATCCGGGCCGGCAGCCGCAGGAGCCGGATACAGAAAAAGTCGTGCGCGGCGCTCGCGACGGCTACGTCGAGAACATCATTGTCAACACGGCGCTCACCCGCCGCCGCATCCGCGACGAGCGGCTGCGCTTTGAAATTTTGCAAGTCGGCGAGCGGTCAAAAACGGACGTATGCATCGCCTATATTAAAGACGTCGCTGACCCGGGGCTTGTTGAACTCGTCAAGAAAGAGTTGCAGCAAATCAACGTCGATGGACTGACGATGGGCGACAAAACAGTCGAAGAGTTTTTAGTCAAGCAAGGATACAACCCGTACCCGCTTGTCCGGTATACTGAGAGGCCGGATGTAGCAGCGACGCACCTGCTTGAAGGGCACGTGCTCATTATGGTTGATACATCGCCAAGCGTCATCATCACGCCGACAACATTTTTCCACCACGTCCAGCATGCCGAGGAATACCGGCAGTCGCCAGGGGTCGGGACGTTCGTCCGTTGGGTGCGCTTTTTAGGCATTTTAACGTCGTTGTTTTTGCTGCCGCTTTGGGTGCTGTTCGTCCTTGAACCGTCGTTGCTGCCCGAATCATGGGCGTTTATTGGGCCGAACAAACAAACGAACATCCCGATCATTGTGCAAATTTTGCTCGCTGATTTTGGGATTGAGTTTTTGCGGATGGCAGCCATTCATACCCCGACGCCGCTATCAACCGCGATGGGTTTGATTGCCGCCGTCTTGATCGGACAAATCGCCATCGATGTCGGGCTGTTTGTGCCGGAAGTGATCTTGTACATTTCGGTGGCGGCGATCGGTTCCTTTGCGACGCCAAGCTATGAGTTGAGCGTGGCGAATAAGATTTCTCGATTGGCATTGGTCATTCTTGTCGCCTTGTTTAAAGTGCCCGGGCTCGTCATTGGCACGACCGTTTATTTGCTTTGGCTCGCTAGCATCCGTTCCCTCAACACGCCGTACTTATGGCCGTTCATCCCGTTCGATCCAGCGGCATTTATGCAAATTGTCGTCCGCCGCTCGGCGGCCGGGGCGAAAGTGCGTCCGAGCATCGTTCATCCGCAGGACGTGCGAAAGCAACCGACATGACGCAGATCGTCATCGCACAAGCGGCCGTTTCCATTGGCATATATGGACGGCCGCTTTCTCCCTTTTGGCGCTATTGAAACTTTTGTATAATTATGATACGTTATACTTGACGTTTCGCACCTTTGCAAGCGCCATTGGCGAGTCGTTCGCCTAAGGAGGGCGGGCGCTCGAGGCAGAGGGCGCACGCGGCTGTATGACAGCCTGCCATGCGGCGGGGCTGATTGCTCTGCGGCTTTGTTTTTTTCAAGGCAGGCGCCGGTTGCGAAACTGTCTTTTTTGCTTTTGGTATGCATGTTTGCGCCACTTTGATGAGGAATGAGGGATTTCAATGTTTTTTCATGGAACGAGCCGCGTCAATGAAAAAGGGCACTTGGAAATCGGCGGCGTCGATACGGTCGAGTTGGCGAAAACGTATGGAACGCCGCTTTATATTTATGACGTTGCCTTGATCCGCGCGCGGGCGCGCGCGTTTAAGGAAGCGTTCCGCCGCCATGGCGTGCGGGCGCAAGTCGCCTACGCCAGCAAGGCGTTTTCTTCAGTTGCCATGGTGCAGCTGGCCGCTGAGGAACAATTGTCGCTCGATGTCGTCTCAGGCGGGGAGCTGTATACGGCTTTGGCCGCCGGGTTCCCGCCGGAGCGCATCCATTTCCATGGCAACAACAAAAACCGGGATGAACTGGCGATGGCGCTTGAACACGGGGTCGGCTGCATCGTGGCCGACAACTTTTACGAGCTCGAGCTGATTGAACAATTGGCGGGGTCATCCGGCCGAGCGGTTCCGGTTTTGCTTCGCGTGACGCCAGGGGTTGAGGCGCATACGCACGATTACATTTTAACCGGACAGGAAGACTCGAAGTTCGGCTTTGATTTGAATAACGGTCAAGCGGATGAAGCATTCCGGCGCGTCATGGCGTCGGCTGCGTTTCAACTGCTCGGCGTCCATTGCCATATCGGATCGCAAATTTTTGAAACGACCGGCTTTGTGCTCGCCGCACGAAAAATGTTTGCCAAGCTGGCCGAATGGCACAAAACGTGTGGGTTCGTTCCTGCGGTCGTCAACCTTGGCGGCGGCTTTGGCATCCGCTATACGGATGAAGACGACCCGATTCCGGTGTCAGCGTATGTCGACTGCATCGTGGATGAGGTGAAAACACAGGCGGAAGTGCATCAACTTCCGTTGCCGGAAATTTGGATTGAGCCCGGCCGCTCGCTCGTGGGGGATGCCGGAACGACGATTTATACGATCGGCTCGCGCAAAGAGGTGCCGAACGTCCGCACCTATATCGCCGTTGACGGCGGCATGAGCGACAACATCCGCCCGGCGCTGTATGGAGCGAAATACGAAGCGGTGCTGGCCAACCGGGTGCTGGGCGATCGGATGGAAGTTGTGTCCATTGCAGGGAAGTGTTGTGAATCAGGCGACATGCTCATTTGGGACATCGCACTTCCGAAAGCGAAACCGGGCGATTATTTAGCCGTCTTTTGCACCGGTGCTTACGGCTATTCGATGGCGAACAACTACAACCGTCTGCCGCGTCCGGCGGTCGTATTCGTCGAAAACGGCGACGCCCAGCTCGTCGTCAAACGGGAAACGTATGAAGACTTGATCCAATATGACTTGCCGTTGAAGGCGAAAGTCAACCAATGAAGGCGGCCCTGGAAAAGAACGGCCGCCGCCAAGAAGAGAAGGCGCCCTAATGCAGCAGGGCGCCTTCTCTCATTGTTGGTTGGCGGAAAAGGCCGATTTGATGGCATTCCAAATTTCTTTGAGGATGTCGATCAAATTTTGGATGAACGTTTTCCCTTCTTCTGACTGCAAAAACGCAGACAGCTGCTCTTTCGCCTTGCTCAGCTGGTCGTTCACTTGGTCCCAATTGATGTCGGCGTTTTGCATTTTGTGAAAAAGGGAGACGAGAGCGTTGATTTCATCGGCGCTTAATGTGATGCCAAGATCATTGGCGATTTTTTCAATCAAGGCGCGCAAGTCAGCGTCCGTTTGCGGCGGGTTGTTGGCGATTTCCTCTTTGATTTTCGCCAGCAAGGCGACCGCTTTGTCCGCGCCGATCGAATCAGCGAGCTTGGCCGTTTGCACCATTTCCTCGTTGGCTACCTTTTTTACGTCATCTGGAATCGCCTTGTCGGACGAAATTTCATACGCCTTCATCAGCCCCGTCAGCGCTGCGGTGCCGGAAACCGGAAACGGAGCCGTGATATAAATATCGGCATCTTTCACCCCAGCGGTGATCAAGGCGTTTGTATACATCTCTTTCGTCACCCATGTGATGTTGTGCGTCTCAACGTGAAGCCCTGAGCCCGGTTCACCGATGGTGATCATGGACGATGAGATGGCGCGCGTGCCGATTTGTGCCTTCGGGATGAGTCCATCCAAATATTTATGCTCCTCGGCGTTCGAGACCGTGATTGTCTGCGCTCCGTCCGGCGCTTTCATTTCTTCCAGCACTTTTTGTTTTTGTTCAGCGGTCAAATTTTCACCAAGCGTGACGATGACATCACCCGGCGCGGCATCGGCGGCTGCGATGGCCGGAAACGCCAGCAGCATCGCCCAAAGCAGCGATGAAGCGATCGTTCGTTTCACATTGCTCGCCTCCTATCTACCAACCATGCACTACCATTATAACGTACGCCGGCGTGAATTTCTATTCGGAACGGCGCTTTGCCTTCGCGCCAAGCGGCGCACGAACAACAAATGCCAAAGCAAAATCAGAAACAGAAGCGGATATAAGGCGGCTGAATAGGAAAGCTTTCAGCCGTGGTAGTAAAAAATTTCTGTCCTCAGCGCCGCCATTTCATACAAAAGGGAAAAGAGCGACCATCCGCCGATATAGGCGGCCTGCACCCAAATCGGACGATGCATCGGGTATCCGTTTAAAAACAGGAGGTTGACGGTGACATAAATGAAAACAATAAATACATAGACCAGTCCGTCGACTCCAACATCAAAATACCCGTATAAAATGGTACTTGACATCGAGAAACAAATCCGTTGAAAGGCCGAAGAAAACCGCAAACAGCGAAGTTGTATACATTTCAAGGCCTGAAAGCCGTTTTGGCATGAGGAGAAACGAAACAGAAAAGACGATTACCGTCACCGCCATCAACAACACCGTCGGACGCCCCCTTGCCAGTTTTGCTACGTCTATCATTCATCACTAGTGTACCCATTCCGATTCCATATAAATATATTATATTAAAAAAACAATGGACAGTTCGACGAGGCGGCATTTTGGCTTTCTTTCCCTTTCGAATCATGATATGATAAAAGCGGTTGAAGCGCAAAAAAGGAGCTGAAGTACCATGGCGAAAAAAGGATATATTTTGATGGAAAACGGTGGGAAAATCGAATTTGAACTATTCCCGAACGAAGCGCCGGTGACGGTCGCTAATTTTGAGAAATTAGCTAATCAAGGGTTTTACAACGGCTTGACGTTCCATCGCGTCATTCCCGGTTTTGTCAGCCAGGGAGGATGTCCGCGCGGCAACGGGACGGGCGATGCCGGCTATACGATTCCGTGTGAGACGGACCACAATCCGCACCGGCATGTTGCTGGCGCGATGTCAATGGCGCACCGCGGCCGCGACACCGGCAGCTGCCAGTTTTTCATCGTCCATGAGCCGCAGCCGCATTTGGACGGAGTGCATACGGTCTTTGGCCAAGTGACGTCGGGAATGGAGATTGTCAAAGCTATGAAAAATGGCGATGTCATGAAGGAAGTGAAAGTGTTTGACGAACCGTAAGCAACGGACGGAAGACGAGGAGCGGACAAGCCGGAACAATTGGCTTTTGTTTTTCATTTTGTTGGGGATGAGCCTATTGTGGGGAGCGGCGTACTGGTTTTGGGTCGTACAATGATGATTTCCGGCCGCTTTTGTGGTATAATAAACCTAATAATATAGTGAAGCCTCCTTCGGGGCAGGGTGAAATTCCCGACCGGCGGTGATGAGGCGCTATGCCTCTCAGCCCGCGAGCCGTATCGGCACGATCCGGTGTGATTCCGGAGCCGACAGTATAGTCTGGATGGGAGAAGGATGGCGATGTGCGCACGGCTGTTTTCGGCCGGCCTGGACGGCCGGCGCCGGTTTGGTGTAGCGGCGGCCGCTTTGTGTCGGTCGGTATGACATAGTTAACGAACAAATGTTCTTGTTTATTTGGCTGCACATCATGGTTCATTCTCTCATCAACGAACCCCCGGGGAAGTTCCGGGGGTTTATTTTTTAGAAAAAAAGGGGGGAGTGTGGTGTATCGCGATGAACATTATATGCGGCTTGCACTCGATGTCGCGAAAGCCGGAATCGGGCAAACGTCCCCCAATCCTGTCGTCGGTGCTGTTGTGGTCAATGGCGGAGCGGTCGTCGGGCTTGGCGCCCATTTAAAAGCGGGAGACCCGCATGCGGAAGTGCATGCGATCCGCATGGCCGGCGAGAAGGCGCGCGGGGCAACGGTGTACGTGACGCTTGAGCCGTGCAGCCATTACGGCAAAACGCCTCCATGCGCGGATTTGCTCATTCAAGCCGGCGTCCGCCGCGTCGTCATCGCGACAACCGACCCGAATCCGCTCGTCGCCGGGAAAGGGATCGACAAGCTGCGACGGGCGGGCATTGAGGTCGATGTCGGGCTGCTGAAAGAAGAGGCGGATGAGCTCAACCGGGTGTTTTTTCACTATATCGCGGCAAAAACGCCGTTTGTGACGTTAAAATACGCGTGCAGCCTCGATGGGAAAATTGCGACGGCGACCGGGGAAAGCAAATGGATTACGTCCGAGGCGGCGCGCCAAGATGTGCACCGCCTTCGCGCCCAGCATGACGCCATTTTGGTCGGCGTCAACACCGTGTTGGCGGACAATCCGAAGTTGACGGTCCGCATCGGGGAGCAACGGAAAAATCCGCTCCGCATCATTTTGGATACAAACTTGCATACGCCGCTTGACGCCCATGTCGTCACCGACCGGGAGGCGGAAACGTGGATCATCACCGGGAGCGGCATCAGCTGGGAAAAGGCCGAGGCATACGAGCGCCTCGGGGTGCGCATCATCCCGATGGCGGCTGCGCACATTCATGTGCGCGACGTGCTCCGGCTGCTCGGTGAGCAGCGCATTACGTCGCTGTTTGTGGAAGGCGGCTCGCGCGTTCATGACAGCTTCCTCCGGGCAGGGGCGGTCAATGAAGTGGTCGCCTACATCGCCCCGAAGCTGATCGGCGGCCGCGAAGCGCCGACGCCGGTCGGCGGCCTCGGCTTCTCGCGCCTTGAAGAGGCGATGGAGCTTGACATCCGGCAGTTGGAGATGGTCGGCCCGGATATAAAAGTCGTTGCTGCGGTGAAAAGGAGGGGGGAGTAAGGATGTTTACCGGTATTATTGAAGAGGTCGGCACGGTTGAACAAATGAGGCAAACGGGCGACGCCATCGTGATGGCGATTGGCGCCCGCCGGGTGCTCGAAGACGTTCGCCTCGGCGACAGCATCGCCGTCAACGGCGTCTGCCTGACCGTCACGTCGTTTACTGACCGGCGGTTTACCGTCGATGTCATGCCGGAGACCGTCAAGGCGACGGCGCTCAAAACATTGAAGCCGGGATCGAAAGTGAACTTAGAGCGGGCGATGGCGGCTGGCGGGCGGTTTGGCGGCCATTTCGTCACCGGGCATGTGGACGGCGTCGGGCGCATCGTCCGCCGATGGCCGAAGGCGAACGCTGTCTACTATGAAATTGAAGCGCCTCCCCCGCTTCGCCCGTACATGATTTATAAAGGATCGGTCGCCGTCGATGGGACGAGCTTGACGATTTTCGGTCTGAGCGAGCGCACGTTCACCATTTCGCTCATTCCGCATACGCGTGAAGCGACGATTTTAGGCGAAAAGCAGCCGGGCGACCTCGTCAATATCGAGTGCGATATGATCGGCAAATACGTCGCTGCTTTTCTTGCCGCGAAAGAGGAGCTGCCTTCCGGATTGACGAGCGAATTTTTGGAGCGGCATGGCTATAAATAAACGGGATAGGGGGCAACTTCAGATGTTTGACACGATTGAAGCGGCACTGGACGCGCTGAAAAACGGCGAAGTGATCATCGTCTGCGACGACGAAGACCGGGAAAATGAGGGCGATTTTGTCGCATTGGCTGAAAAAGCGACGCCGGATGTCGTTAATTTTATGATCACCCATGGCCGCGGGCTTGTGTGCGTGCCGATTACGGAAGAGTTGGCGGCGCGGCTCGGGCTTGAGCCGATGGTCGCGCATAACACCGACGCTCATGGGACGGCGTTTACCGTCAGCATCGACTACAAGACAACGACGACCGGAATCAGCGCCTACGAGCGGGCGGCGACCATTCAGGCGCTGCTCGATCCAAATGTGAAAGCGAGCGATTTTAAACGGCCTGGCCATATTTTTCCATTGATTGCCAAACAAGGCGGCGTCCTGCGGCGCGCCGGCCATACGGAAGCGGCGGTCGATTTGGCCCGTTTGTGCGGGGCGAAGCCGGCTGGCGTCATTTGCGAAATCATGAAAGAAGACGGAACGATGGCGCGCGTTCCGGATTTGCGGCAAATCGCCGACCAATTCGGATTGAAAATGATCACGATCAAAGATTTGATCGCCTATCGGAGCCAGCGGGAAAAACTAGTGAAGCGCGAGGTCGACATTTGGCTGCCGACTGAGTTCGGCGAGTTTCGCGCCGTCGGCTACACGAACGTGCTTGATGGCAAGGAGCATGTGGCGCTCGTCAAGGGAGACATTATTCCCGATGAACCGATTCTTGTGCGCGTCCACTCCGAGTGTTTAACCGGTGATGTGTTCGGTTCGTATCGGTGCGACTGCGGTCCGCAGCTGCATGCGGCGCTGCGGCAAATCGAAGCCGAGGGGCGTGGGGTGTTGCTTTACATGCGTCAAGAGGGGCGCGGCATCGGCCTGATGAACAAACTGCGCGCCTATAAGCTGCAAGAGCAAGGCTACGATACGGTCGAGGCGAACGAAAAGCTCGGCTTCCCGGCCGATTTGCGCGACTACGGCATTGGCGCGCAAATTTTAAAAGACCTTGGCGTCACGAAAATGCGTCTGCTCACGAACAATCCGCGCAAAATCGCCGGCTTGAAAGGGCACGGGCTTGAAGTTGTCGAACGGGTGCCGCTTCAAATGCCAGCGAAAAAAGAAAATGAAAAATACTTGCGCACGAAATATGAAAAACTAGGGCATATGCTTCATTTTTGAAAACAGGAGGAGAAAAAACATGCGGGTTCTTGAGGGAAATTTAGTCGGCACCGGGTTGAAAATCGGCATCGTCGTTTCTCGTTTTAATGAATTCATTACGGGCAAGCTTTTGTCAGGGGCGATCGACGGTTTGACGCGCCATGGCGTCAGCGACAATGACATCACGGTCGCCTGGGTGCCGGGCGCATTTGAAATTCCGCTCCTCGCGAAAAAAATGGCGGAATCGAAGCAGTTTGATGCCGTCATTGCGCTCGGCGCCGTCATCCGCGGGGCGACGAGCCATTTTGACTACGTGTGCAGCGAGGCGGCCAAAGGCGTCTCCCACGCCGCGCTCTCAAGCGGCGTCCCGGTCATTTTCGGCGTATTGACGACCGATACGATCGAGCAAGCCATTGAACGGGCCGGCACAAAGGCGGGCAATAAAGGCTGGGAAGCGGCCGTTTCGGCCATTGAGATGGCGAACGTTTTGCGGACATTTGTGTAAAAAGACATGAAATGGTTCACAATATCGGTGAGAATGTTTATAATACGTATAGAGAAAATGACAACGTGTTTTCCTTTTCGGAAAAGCGCTTGTCGATAATGAGGGATTTTTATGTTGATCCGCTATCGAAAAAACTATGAGAAAATCGCCATGGGACTGTTGTCGTTTATGCCGACGGAAAAAGATTTGAAACGGCTCCAGCAGACGATCAAACAGTATGAAACGAACAGCGACTGGCAGCTGTTTTTATGGAAGGAAGGGGACGATATCGTCGGCATTATCGGCGTCCTGTTGTGCGCTCCTGATGTTGTGCAAATCCAGCACATCAGCGTCAATCCATCGCATCGCCACCAAGGGATCGGAAAACAGATGGTCAAGGCGTTGAAAGAGGCGTACCCCGACCGCCGGCTATGCGCGAACGAGTGGACCGCCTCGTTTTTCGATAAATGCCAAACGTGCTAGCCCAACGAGACAAATCGGCGCAACGCCGCGCTGTTGCGGGCGGCAGAGGGGTTATGTCCCTTCTGCTTTCGCCCGCTTTTTTTGTTCGCGGGCGGCGATGACGTCCGAACGGTCGCGCCGCCGGTGTTTGTCTACAAGGTCGATATCAGTGAGATCGCTCGCCTGCCCCCAAACAAGCTGCCGCTCGGCACAGGCGGCTTGGCACTGTTCGTACAGGGAGCGGTCGCGAATCGGCAGCTCAATGCTTTCATACGGTTCGCCGCGGGCAATCCGCTCGGCGGCCTTTTCAAGCAGCACGGCCAACTCCTTCTCGTCAAGGCCGAGCCGGCGGATCATCCCGCGCGCCTCCTCAAGCAGCGTCCGCGCCCGTTTGATAAGGCGGAGCGCGCCGGAACTGTTGCCGCGCCGGTAGTGGTAAAAGGCGACGGCAATTTGGATGAGAATGAGCCATTCCCGTTTCCGTCCGTCGCGCTTCCATTGTTCTTCTAAAATCTCATGACATTCGAAATAATCGCGGTCGCCATGGAAATGGACTAAATAGTCGATATATGCTTTTGGATACATGGGCCATCGTTCCTTTCGCCGAGGCGTGTTTCGCGGTAGGCGGCCTTGTTGCCAGGCAAAGCCGTGCAGCTGCCGGCGCTGCGGCAGGGCTCTCCTTGTATTATACGTTTTCATGGCGTTCGAGGCAAAAACCGTCTCATTTCCGTTCGCTTCGCCGCGGAATTATGATACAATAAGTATATTGCCAGCAAGGTTCTCCAATGTGCGCATCGGCGCGGGGAATGGCTGCGGAAAAATGGTGGGATGGATGTGCAAGTGCCGTATAACGTCAAAATTGAAGCGTTTGAAGGGCCGCTTGACTTGCTTTTGCATTTAATCAACCGCTATGAGATCGATATTTACAACATTCCGGTGGCGCAAATTACGGAACAGTATATGGCGTACATTCACGCCATGCAAGAGCTTGAGCTTGATATCGCCAGCGAATATTTGGTTATGGCGGCTACGCTGTTGGCGATGAAAAGCAAAATGCTGCTGCCGGTGTCCGACGAACACGCCGAAGACGACAGCTTGGAATTCGCCGAGGCGGACGATCCGCGCGAAGAGCTGATGCAGCGGCTTCTTGAGTACAAAAAGTTTAAGGAAGCTGCACGCGAGCTGAAGCGGCGCGAAGAAGAACGGGCGCTTCTGTTTACAAAACCCCCGAGTGACTTGAGCGCGTACGCCGATGAAAAAAAAGCGTCCGCGCCGCTTGATGTCAACGTCTACGATATGCTCGGCGCCCTGTCAAAACTGTTGCGCCGCAAAAAACTGCAAAAACCGATGCGGACGAAAATTGCCCGCCAAGATATTTCCGTTGAAAAGCGGATGGCGGAAATTTTGCATGAACTGCGGCAGGCGAAAGAACGGAAAAACTTTTATGAGTTATTTCCGTCCTGCGACCGTTCGTATATCGTTGTCACTTTTTTGGCTATTTTGGAATTAATGAAACAAAATAAAATCATCGTTGAGCAAGAGCGGAATTTCAGCGATTTGTTTCTCGCCGCCAATCATCTGGCCGGTTGAGGCGGTTCGCGATGGCGGACCGCTTTCCTTTTGCCTGCTGGGCCCATCGGCTGATGGCCGGTGCGAAGGCGAGACGGACAGCTGCTGATTCGGAAAAGGCTCATGAGCAAGTTTTGCTCTTCGCCCAGGCGTGAAAATGTCTGCTCAAGGCATGCGCATCTTCACGAAAAAGTCTCATGGGCAACGTTTTGCCCTTCACCCGGGGATGAAAATCACGCGCCAGTCCTGCATTTTCGCGGAAAATGCCGGGAAGCCGCAAGATGGCTGCAGTTGCGATCAAAACGGTGAAAAAGGAAAGGGGAGAAGGGAGAATGGACCAAAAGGAAATGAAAACAAACAGCGCTGCTGGTGCGCCGGCTCCATTCAAAGCGATCGTGGAAGCGCTGTTGTTTGCCGCTGGCGACGAGGGGCTGTCGCTTGCCCAAATTGCCGCTGTTTTGGATATTGGCGAGCCGGAGGCGAAAGCAGTGATGGCGGCGCTCCAGGAAGACTGCTGCCGCGAAGAACGCGGCATTCAGCTGGTCGAGCTGGGCGGCGTGTTTTTATTGGCGACGAAGAAAGAGTATGCTCCGTATTTGAAAAAGCTGGTCGAAGCGCCGGGAGCGTCGCCGCTGTCGCAGGCGGCGCTCGAGACGCTCGCCATTATCGCCTACCGCCAGCCGATTACGCGCGCTGAAATCGAGGAAATCCGCGGCGTGAAAAGCGACAAGCCACTGCAGACACTCATGGCGAGGGCGCTCATTAAAGAAGTCGGCCGCGCCGAAGGGACCGGGCGGCCGATTTTATACGGGACGACGGCCGAATTTCTCGACTATTTCGGCCTGAAAACGATTGAAGAACTGCCGCCGCTGCCAGAATGGACGGACGATGGCGAGGTTGAGCGGGAAGCTGACTTGTTTTTCGGAAAATTGGCGGAAAATTTGAGCGACGGACAGCCGTAATATGGTAAACTAAAGAAAAAACGGCTGACCGGGAAGGGGTGCGCTCATGAACATTTGCCGCCTGCACGGCGAAGAATTGCAAAAATCGCAGTCGAATACGTTTGAGGACTACTTCAACCGATCGGAAGTCACGTACCGCGACGGCGGCGAAGAGCGGACGCTGTCTGTTTTGTATTTGCGCCATTTTGAGACAGCATTGCTTGAGCTGCTGCCATATGAAGGCGATCCGCTGTTTGCTGTCAACGGGCGCGACATCTATTTGCGCGACATCGTCGCCCTCGTTTGCTTATGGAAAAATCCGGAATACCGACAGCGCCGGCGCGTCTATATTCATGACGAAGGCGAATTGCGCCGCTATTTTGCTGCTCTTGACACCGAGGCGCTGGAGGCGCTTGTCGGCGAATGGGCGGAAACCGGCGCATGCCGCTTGCCAGAGCGCGCGCCGCAGTGAAACAAAAGCCGTGTGTTCCGTGCTCGGCGGGGCCGGCAAAACGGCTATACGGGCAAGAAAAAGCGGTTCCTTCGGGCGAACCGCTTTTTCTCATGCCGGCTATTCCGTCCGCGGCTTGGTCGGGTCGCACGCCGGTGGCTTCACCTCGCCGGTAGTCTCGGCCAGCTTTTGCAAGTAGTAACATTCTTCGCGCGCCATATGGTCGGCCATCAGCGGCGACAGCACACCAAGCACTTCATTGTTTAATTCCATCTCCTCGAGTTCGTGCAAAAAGCTTTGGAAAATGGCCATTTCCAGCTCGATTTGACGGTGGAAGCGGGAAAGCGCCGGAAACTGATGAACGTTAGCCCGCAAGTAGCTTTCGGCGAGCGCTTCAACAATAAACCGGCAATGGTCGCCAAGAATTTGCATCCAAAAACGGAGTTCAAAAAGCGCTTCTTGCTCAATCGGTTGGCTCATTCGTTTTTTCGCAGAGCGCGTCGCACAGGGGAATGCGACGATTCTGCTTTTCCCTCCTTGCTATGTTTTGCCTATGTTGATCATCTCGCTCCTATATGTATGTGCGGTTAGGAATTTGGGTGAATGCGGACAAGAACGATTTTCCCAGGCCGGCATACGATATGGCGAAAAAAGCAGGAGGAGGTTTTTACCAAATGGACGACCAAACGTTATTCGCCCGGTATGCGGCTGAGGTGAACGAATGGGGAGAACAGGTCAAGCAGGTGCTGGCGCTGCGCGGAGCCAGCACGGATGGCGCTTCGGCGCTGCTGAAGTTTATCGCCGAACATGACGGAGCGTGGACGGAAGAGGCAATCCGCGAACTCACGCGCCTTGTGGATGACGTGTACGCCGCTGCGCTTCGCCATTATGCCATCGAAGCGGCTGAGTGGGGGAGACAAATGGAGCACGCCCTATCCGCGCGCGGAGCGGCGGATGACATCGGCCTTTCTTCTTTGTTGGCGCGCATTGAAGAACACGACGGCGAGTGGACGGAGGAGGAGATTGGTCAACTGCAACGCCTTGTTGACGATGTGTATGTTCGAGCCGTTCGCCTTGTCGAACCAGTAGCCGGCGGACAGGAGGAAAACTCGCCGCGGCGGGAAGAAGCAGCCGTTTTGCTTGAGCAGGAAGGCGGCGGAGAACCAAGCGTTGAGGAGATCGTCACACACGGGGGAGATACCGAACAAGAGCCGGCCGCGGCGGCGGAACGGGCGGAGCCGATTGCATCCTCATCGGCGGATTCCGCTGATGGCGGGCAGTTGCACAAGGAAAAGACGATTGACGAAGAGCAGCGGCAAGAGGAAGGCGAGGCCGATGGTGAACGGCAACAGCCGATCCCGCCCGGCAGGCATGTGCTGCCGCCTTTGCCGTACAGCTATGATGCGCTTGAACCCCATATTTCCGAAGAAATTATGCGCCTTCACCATACGAAGCATCATCAAAGCTACGTCGACGGTCTGAACAAGGCGGAGCGCATGATGGCCGAAGCGCGCCGGACGAACAATTTTGAACTGCTGAAGCATTGGGAGCGGGAAGCGGCGTTCCACGGTTCGGGGCATTATTTGCATACCATTTTTTGGTATAATATGCATCCGGAAGGCGGCGGCGAACCGCGCGGAGAGCTGCGGGCGCAACTGGAACGCGATTTTGGCAGTTTTGCTGCGTTCCGGCGCCATTTTACCGAAGCGGCCAAAAGCGCCGAAGGGGTCGGCTGGGCGCTGCTCGTTTGGGCGCCGCGAGCGCACCGTCTGGAAATTTTGCAGGCGGAAAAACACCAGCTCATGGCGCAATGGGATGTGATCCCGCTTCTCGTGCTTGATGTGTGGGAGCATGCCTACTATTTGCAATACAAAAATGATCGGGCGGCGTACATCGAACATTGGTGGAACGTCGTCAACTGGCGCAACGTTGAAGAACGCTTTCATGAGGCGCAGAAGCTTCGTTGGCAGCCGTTTTAAACGGGCGGGGGGGAACCCCCTGCCCGTTTTTTTGGGAGAGCAGGCGCTGCGATCCATCAGGACACCTGTCCGCCGTTTCAAGGAGCGGCTTTCTCTTTGCAGGGAAAATGTCATCAACGCGCCCAGCGCAAGCGCCGGAGCGGATCGTTCAGGCTGTCTCCCCTTGCAACAGCATTTTTTCATCATATTTGTCCCATCGAGGCATACACTTGTACAAAACGCGGCTTTGGGGTTCAGCCTGTTTCCGTCGCGACGTTTCTTCGGCTGCGGCCCGTTCAGCCTAATCGGAAAGGAGGAACAGGCGATTCCTCCCCGCTCCTTAAAGGAGGGGGATCCTCGCCGATATGAGATGAATAAGCAGAAGCGGCTCATTGCGCTCATTCTTGCACTCGCTGCGGGGATTATGGCATTTGTTCCAGAGCGGATGCGCGCTATGGATGGGGTGAGCGCAAAAAGCGCGATTTTGATAGAGCAGCATTCCGGGCGGGTTTTGTTTGCCAAGGATGCCTATACAAAACGGCGCATCGCCAGCATTACGAAAATTATGACCGCCATTTTGGCGATTGAATCGGGGAAGATGGACGACACGGTGACGGTCAGCGCCCGCGCTGTCCGGACCGAAGGGTCGTCAATTTACTTGCGCCAAGGGGAGAAAATCAAACTGCGCGATTTGGTATATGGGCTGATGCTTCGTTCCGGCAACGACGCGGCGGTGGCCATCGCTGAACATGTCGGCGGCAGCGTCGAAGGATTTGTTTTTTTAATGAACCAAAAAGCGGCTGAAATCGGGATGCGTGATACCGAGTTTGCCAATCCGCACGGGTTGGATGACGCGGAAAACCACTACTCAACCGCGTACGATATGGCGCTGCTCATGCAATATGCGATGAAAAACAAAGAGTTTCGGCGCATCTCGGGGACGAAGGTGTACCGCGCCCCCGCTCCGCCCGGCGAAGACGGCGCGCGTGTGTGGCGAAATAAAAACAAGTTGTTGACAAGTCTTTACGAATATTGCACCGGCGGCAAAACCGGCTATACGAAACGGGCCCATCGCACGCTCGTGACGACGGCATCCAAAGGCGGCATCGATTTGATCGCCGTGACGTTGGATGCACCGGACGATTGGAATGACCATATCGCTATGTACGAATATGGATTTTCTCATTATCACATCGCCAAAGTGAGCAGCGAGCGGGTGGTCGACAAAATTTCTGATCCGTTTTACCGCGGGCGGCTGCGTGCAGCCCGCGATTTGCAATATCCGGTGACCGAACAGGAGACGGGAGAGCTGCGGGTGAAAGTATATTTGTTGAAGCCGCGCAAGGGATGGGAAAAATACCCAGAACGGGCGCCGACAGAGGTCGGAAAGGCGGTGCTTTATTTGCATCAAAAGGCGGTTGATTCGGTGCCGCTGCTGTATGAACCGGGAAAGGAAGGAAGCGGCCGAGGGTTTTTATGGCAAGTATTTCGCTTTTTAGGTGTGAGAAGCGATGGTTAACCTCATTTGGGTGATGATGGCGGTCATTGGCATCGTCTTTGCGGCGGCCAACGGCACGATGGACGAAGTGAACAAAGCGGTGTTTGAAAGCGCCAAAGAAGCGGTGACGATCAGCATCGGCATGGTCAGCATTTTAGTGTTTTGGCTCGGGCTGATGGCGATCGCTGAACGCGCCGGCTTGCTTGACAAAGCGGCGCGCCTGTTTATGCCGCTCGTACGCCGCTTGTTTCCAGAGGTGCCGCCCGGCCATCCTGCGCTCGGCTATATCGTCTCGAATATGGTCGCCAACATGTTCGGCCTTGGCAATGCGGCGACGCCGATGGGCATAAAGGCGATGGAGCAGCTAAAAAAGCTCAACGGCGGCCGCGACGAGGCTAGCCGGTCGATGGTGACGTTTTTGGCCATGAACACATCAGGCATTACGCTCATTCCGGCGACCGTCATCTCGATCCGCATGACGTACGGTTCAGCGGCGCCGAGCGAGATCATTGGGACGACGATCGTCGCTTCGACGATTTCGACGATTGGGGCGGTATTGATTGACCGGTACTATTATTGGAAACGGATGCGGAAAGGCAGGAAGCCATAATGGCCATCGTCCAACTTCTTTCTGTTTGGCTGATCCCTGCGCTCATTGCTTTTATTTTGCTTTACGGTACAGCAAAGAAAGTGCCGACGTACGAAGCGTTTGTGGAAGGCGGCAAGGAAGGGATCGAGATCGCGTTTTCGCTCATCCCGTATTTGGTCGGCATGTTGGTGTCGGTCGCCATTTTCCGAGCCTCAGGGGCGCTTGATGCCATGATGGAAGTGATCAAACCACTGGCTGATGCCATTGGACTGCCGGCCGAAGTCGTTCCGCTTGCGGCTCTCCGCACGCTTTCCGGCACGGCGGCGCTCGGCATGACGACCGATTTGATCGCTACTTACGGCCCGGATTCGTTCATCGGGCGCCTTGCTTCTACGATCCAAGGCAGTACGGAGACGACGCTTTACGTGCTCACCGTCTATTTTGGCGCCGTCGGCGTCAAAAAAATGGGCGATGCGTTAAAAGTCGGCATTTTGGCCGACATTCTCAGCTTTATTGTTTCTGTTTTCATCGTTTTGTTTGTATTCGGGCGCTAGCGGCGCCTTTTTTCGTTCCCGCCGTTCGGCGGGTTTTTTGTTTGCAAAGGGAGCGGGAAAGGTGAAAAATAAAAGTGCCGCGCTTGTATCTGTTAGACGGAAAGGGTAAGATGATGAAAGAGGTGAGAGAGAATGGAACGGCTGCAAAAAGTGATTGCCCGCGCTGGTTTGGCATCAAGGCGCAAGGCGGAAGAAATGATTTTGCAAGGGCGGGTGAAAGTCAACGGCCGCGTTGTCACGGAGCTTGGCGTCAAGGTCGGACCGCGAGATGAGGTCGAAGTCGACGGCATTCCGGTCGAGCGCGAGGAGCCGGTGTATTATTTGCTGTACAAGCCGCGCGGCGTCATCTCGAGCGTCAAAGATGACAAAGGGCGCAAAGTGGTGACCGATTTTTTCAAGGATTTGGACAAACGCATTTACCCAGTCGGGCGGCTTGACTACGATACGTCCGGCCTGCTCTTGTTGACGAATGACGGCGATTTTGCCAATTTGCTGATGCATCCGCGCTATGAGATCGAGAAGGTGTACGTCGCTAAAGTGAAAGGCATCCCGACGCGCGAGCAGCTGAAGCAGCTCGAGCAAGGGGTGATGCTGGAAGACGGCATGACGGCGCCGGCGAAGGTGAAACTGCTCTCCGCTGACCGAAAAAAGCGGACGGCGATTGTCGAAATCCGCATCCATGAAGGGCGGAACCGGCAAGTGCGCCGCATGTTTGAGGCGATCGGCTGTGAAGTGATGAAACTGAAGCGCGAACGGTATGCGTTTCTTGATTTAAAAGGGCTTCGTCCCGGCGAATACCGCGAGCTGACACCGCACGAGGTGAAGCTGCTGCGCGTCCTTGCCCAATCCGGCGGGCGAAAATGACGAAGATTGTCACATAACGTTCATATCCTTGCACAGCAGGCTGAATAAAACTTTGCTATAATGGAAAATGAGAGATTGTGAACCGCTTGCCTCCCCTCTACCGTTGGCTGTGGGGGAGGAGAAACGTAAAGGGGTTTGAACGATGAAAAAGCAACATCGCCTAGTGATGAGAACGGTTATTTTGCTCGTGCTTTTGGCGGCGATCGGCTATACGATTTACACGAATTTTTTCACGGAGAAAACGGCTGTCGCTGTTGGTTCGACGGCGCCTGATTTTGTGCTGACCGATTTGAAAGGGCATGAACATCGTCTTTCAGACTATCGCGGCAAAGGCGTTTTTTTGAACTTTTGGGGAACGTGGTGCAAGCCGTGCGAGCGGGAGATGCCGTATATGAACGAGCTGTACCCGATTTACAAAAAACAAGGGGTTGAAATTTTGGCTGTCAATGTCGGTGAACCGAAGTTGAGCGTTGAAAAGTTCGCGGAACGGTTCGGCCTGACATTTCCGATTGTGATCGACCGTCAAGATCAAGTGTTGAACGCCTATAATGTCGGCCCGCTGCCAACCACGTTTTTGATTGACAAAAACGGCGAAGTGAAGAAAATCATCACCGGCGCGATGACAAAAGCAGACATTCAGCGCCATTTGGAAAGCATCAAACCGTAAGGAGTTTTGCGCCATGGAACACGTCAAATGCGAATGCGGCCATGTCAATCCGCACGGCACGGCGTTTTGTGAGTCGTGCGGCAAGCCGCTTGCCGATTTGGGAGAAAAACTGATTTTGGACATGCGCTACGAAGGAAGCGCGCGCCGGTCACAAACGTACAACCGAACGATCGTCGACCAAATTTGGGCGTTTTTCTCCTCGGTCAAAGTTGGGGTAGCGCTCATCGTCATCACGCTCATCGCTTCGGCCGTCGGTACGATTTTTCCGCAAGAAATGTATATCCCGCCGAACGTGAATCCGGCTGAATACTACGAAGAGCAGTACGGTTGGGCAGGGAAGCTGTATTATGAGCTCGGCTTTAACAACTTGTACGGCTCATGGTGGTACATTTTGCTCATCGCCTTAATCGGCGTTTCGCTTGTCATTTGCAGCTTGGACCGGGTCGTTCCGCTTTACCGCGCCTTGAAGCGGCAAGGGGTGAAGCGCCATCCGCGCTTTTTAGAGCGGCAGCGGCTGTTTGGCGTTTCGCGCGTCGGCGATATGGACAAGGCGGTCGCTCTGCTGAAAGAGCGGCTCGCCAAGCAACGATACCGCATCCGCGAAGAAGGCGGCCATCTGCTCGCCGAAAAAGGGCGCTTTTCCCGCTGGGGACCGTATGTGAACCATGTTGGCCTGATCATCTTCTTAATCGGGGCCATGCTTCGCTCGGTGCCGGGCATGTACATTGATGAGGTGATGTGGATTCGCGAAGGGGAAACGAAAGAAATCCCAGGGACTGACGGCCAGTACTTTTTAAAAAGTGAAAAGTTTATTTTTGACACGTACAAAAAAGGCGAAGACAATGAAGTGTTTAATGCCGCCATCGACCGTGTCGGCGATGGCATGATTGCGGAAAACTATCAGACAAATGTCGTCTTGTATAAGCGCGTCGACCCGACAGTCGCCGGCGCCAAACCGAAGCTCGAAAAGGTGAAAGAATATTCGATTCGCGTCAACGAACCGCTGAAATTCAACCATTACGCACTCTATCAAGTCGATTTCCGGCTGAACGAGCCGAAAACGATGTCGTTCCAACTGGCGGATAAACAGTCGGGAAAAACGTTCGGCACGGTAGCGATCGACTTGTACGATCCAAAAGAAACGTACGACCTCGGACGGGGGTATCGCGTCGAGCTATTAAGCTATTTTCCTGACTTTGAGTTTGACGAAGACGGCAACCCGTCGACAAAATCGCGCGTGCCGAACAATCCGGCGTTCGTCTTTAAAATGTATGCGCCGGATCGACCGGAAGGGGAAGTCAGTTTCGTCGCCATCCAACAAACGATCGAACCGTTTGGCGACAACAAATATAAAATGGCGTTTGCGGGGCTTGAGACGCGCAACGTCTCTGGCTTGACCGTCCGCCGCGATTTCACGCTTTGGATTTTAGGGGTGGGCGGCGCGATTTTCATGATCGGGCTCATCCAAGGAATGTATTGGAATCACCGCCGTATTTGGGTGCAGCGGGTGAACGGCGAATTATGGATCGCCGCACATACGAATAAAAACTGGTTCGGCTTGAAAAACGAGCTGCGCCGCCTGCTTGACGGCACCGGCTTAACGATGCCGGCCGATCGGCTCGAGGAAGAGAAAAAAGCCGGACAAGGAGGACAAGCGCATGGCACAGCTTAGCAGCACATTGCTATATATTTCGTTCGTTTTCTATTTGATTGGCACGTTTCTTTTCGGCGGCGCCATTCGCGACAAACGGAAGGAGCGGCAAGGAAAAGACCGCTGGTCGCAGCTTGGCATTGCTGTGACGATCATCGGCTTTCTTACTCAAGTCGGTTATTTTGTGACGCGCTGGATCGCTGCCGGGCATGCTCCGGTGAGCAATTTGTTCGAGTTTATAACGTTTTTCGGCATGATGCTTGTCGCTGCTTTTATCATTGTTTATTTCATTTACCGGTTGAGCGTGCTCGGCCTGTTTGCGCTGCCGGTCGCGTTGCTCCTTATCGCCTATGCGAGCATGTTTCCGCGGGAAATTTCGCCGCTCATTCCCGCCTTGCAAAGCGATTGGCTGTACATTCACGTCACGACTGCGGCGGCCGGGGAGGCGATTTTGGCCATCAGCTTTGTCGCCGGACTCATTTATTTGATCCGTGTCGTCGACCAGTCGAAACCGTCGAAGCGCACGTTTTGGCTCGAAGCCGTCATGTTTTGCTTAGTAACCACGCTCGGTTTCGTCATCGTTTCGACAGCGTTCGGGCTTTCTGGGTATGAGGCGAAATTTTCGTGGATTGACAAGAACGATCAACCAGCGGAAGTCGAGTACCATATGCCGGCGCTCGTTGGGCCGCACAAAGGGGAGCTTATGAAAGAAAGCGCCGGCCGCATGAAGCCGCTTGTTGAGATGCCGGCGATCATTAACGCGAAAAAGTTGAATACCGTCATTTGGTCGTTGATGGCGGGGGCGGTCTTGTACATCGCGCTTCGCCTCGCATTACGCAAACGCATCGCAGCGGCGCTGCAGCCGCTTGTGAAAAACGTCAATTTGGATTTAACCGATGAAATTTGCTATCGAGCTGTAGCGATCGGATTCCCGGTGTTTACGCTCGGGGCGCTCATTTTTGCCATGATTTGGGCGCAAATCGCCTGGACGCGTTTTTGGGGCTGGGACCCGAAAGAAGTATGGGCGCTGATCACTTGGCTGTTTTACGCTGCCTTTTTGCACCTTCGTTTGTCAAAAGGCTGGCATGGTGAAAAGTCGGCATGGCTCGCCGTCATCGGCTTTGCCATTATTATGTTTAACTTAGTGGCGGTCAACCTCGTCATTGCGGGATTGCACTCGTACGCCGGAACATAATGGAAAACAACCGGATGCTCTGTTGGCGAGCATCCGGTTTTTCGGTAAACTAGAAAATAGGGAGTGTTTCCATTGATGATGGGAGGGTGCAAAGCATTGGAAAAACAAGAAAAAACCATCCGTATTTTAGTGGTTGACGATGAAGAGCGCATCCGGCGGCTCTTGAAAATGTATTTGGAGCGGGAAAACTATGTGATCGATGAGGCCGGCGACGGCAATGAAGCGTTGGAGAAGGCGTTGACGAATGATTATGACGTCATTTTGCTCGATCTGATGCTGCCGGGCAAAGATGGAATTGAGGTGTGCAAAGAAATCCGCGCGCAAAAAACGACGCCGATCATCATGTTGACGGCAAAAGGCGAAGAATCCAACCGCGTGCAAGGGTTTGAAGTCGGCACGGATGATTACATCGTCAAGCCGTTCAGTCCGCGCGAAGTCGTACTGCGCGTAAAAGCGCTGTTGCGCCGCGCGGCGAACGCCGCCTACGCGCCGGTGGAGACGACGGCGAAAGACGTGCTTGTGTTTCCGCATTTGACGATTGACAACGATGCCCACCGGGTGACGGTCGACGGCAAGGAAGTCAGCTTAACGCCGAAAGAATATGAGCTGCTTCTCTTTCTGGCCCGCTCGCCCGACAAAGTGTTCGACCGCGAACAGCTGTTGAAGGAAGTATGGCATTACGAATTTTTCGGCGACTTGCGCACGGTCGACACCCACATTAAACGGTTGCGCGAAAAGTTGAATAAAGCGTCGCCGCAGGCGGGAAAAATGATCGTCACCGTCTGGGGCGTCGGCTACAAGTTTGAGGCAGTGAACGACTGATGTGGCTGTTTCGCAGCGTCGTCGGCAAGCTATGGTTTACGATTTTGTTGCTCGTTTCGTGCGTGCTGTTTATTTTAAGCATTTTGCTTATTAAATTTTTGGAAGATTATTATGTGCAGGAAGCGGAAAACGACTTGACCCGCCTGGCGACAAAAGTGGCTGAGGTGATGCACGATTACCGCGACGAGCAGCTTGCCCGCTCGATCGCTTGGACGCTTGTGGACAATCGAACGAAAGCCGTCATCGTCGCCGATGAGTCGCACTATTGGTATTCGCCTAGCGATGCTGGGTTGGACAATATGCCGCTGTCGTCGATTCGCCAAGATCGGGACTTGCGGCGTGTGCTGACAGATGGGAAAACGGTGAAAAAGCGTTTGTATATGCTGGAGCGGCATCCAAAAGAAAAGCTGCCCCGTGATATGATCATTGTCGGCGTGCCGATGTCGATGCCGGATGGCAGCCGAGGAGCTGTGTTTATCTATCAGTCGCTCGAGGCGATCGCCGACGCGACGGAGCGGACGAAAGAGTTAATTTTTCTCGCCGCGTTTATCGCCATTGTCATGACGACGTTTTTTGCCTTTTTCTTGTCGACGCGCATCACCGCCCCGCTTCGGAAAATGCGGCAAGCCGCGTTCGAAATGGCGCGGGGCCATTTTGACATGAAAGTGCCGATTTTAACCAATGACGAAATCGGTGGGCTGGCGATGGCGTTCAACCAAATGGGAAGGCGGCTCCAATTTAACATCAACGCGCTGAACCAGGAAAAAGAACAGCTCGCCAGCATTTTAAGCAGCATGGCCGATGGCGTCTTGACGTTTAACCGCGACGGGGAAATTTTAATTACGAACCCGCCGGCGGAGCGGTTTTTGCAGGCGTGGTATTTTGAGCAAGGAAACGACGCGGAAGCGATGGCGCCGTTGCCGCCGCAAGTGAAAGAACTGTTCGCGCGCGTCGTCCGCGAGGAGAAGGAGCAGTCGACCGAAGTGACGCTGCAAGGGCGGACGTGGGTCATTTTAATGACGCCGCTGTACGGCAAAACGATGGTGCGCGGCGCGGTGGCTGTTTTGCGCGACATGACCGAAGAGCGGCGGCTTGACAAGCTGCGCAAAGACTTTATCGCCAACGTTTCGCACGAATTGCGCACGCCGATTGCCATGCTTCAAGGCTACAGCGAGGCGATCATCGACGATATCGCGGCGAGCGAAGAAGAGAAGAAAGAGATGGCGAAAGTCATTTATGACGAGTCGCTGCGCATGGGCCGCCTAGTGAATGATTTGCTTGATTTGGCGCGCATGGAAGCCGGGCATATCGAGCTGCACTATGAACAGGTGAAGCTCGCTCCGTATATTGAGCGGGTGATCCGCAAGTTTCACGGGCTGGCGAAAGAAAAGCAGATTGAGCTGACAGCCGAGTTTCGCGATCGGGACATCGAAATCGCTCTCGATCCGGATCGGATCGAACAGGTGCTGACGAACTTAATTGACAACGCCATCCGCCATACGGAATCGGGCGGCACAGTTCGCCTCATCATCGAACCAAGCGGCGACGGCGTGACGATCCATGTCCAAGACTCTGGTTCCGGCATTCCCGAAGAGGATTTGCCGTTTGTGTTTGAACGGTTTTACAAAGCCGATAAAGCGCGCACGCGCGGCCGTTCCGGCACCGGGTTGGGCCTTGCCATCGCCAAAAACATCGTCGAAGCGCATAAAGGGCTCATCACCGTTCACAGCAAACTGAACGAAGGAACGACGTTTTCGTTTTATTTGCCGGCCCGCGGGCCGAAAGGAGCGTAGCGCCGTTTGGAAGAGCGGGGAAGCCACGGCTTCCCTGCTTCTTTCACGTTGAAGTTTTTTTATAGTGGTATAGACAACTAGAATATATAATATTATTATAAAAGCAGAAGGTGTGAAATCGCGATGAAACGATGGATATTGAAAAATGCTGCGGTGTATGCAGAAGCAGACAACATTCAACAAGGGTATGTGCTGATCGAAGGGGAAAAAGTGGCGTCCATTGGCCCGATGTCGTCGTGCCCGGCAGAAGCGGGGGCGGAAGTGATCGAGCTTTCTCCACGGTTTGCTGTCGTGCCTGGTTTCATTGACGTTCATATCCACGGGGCGGCTGGAGCGGATGTTATGGATGCGACCCCGGAGGCGCTTGACAAGATGGCCAACGCCTTGCCGGCGGAAGGGACGACCAGTTTCCTGGCGACGACGATGACGGCGCCAAGCGAACAAATCGAAGCGGCGCTTCGAAATGTCGCCCGTTATATGGCCGAGGAGAATCGCCCAGGGGTGGCGGAGGTGCTCGGTGTTCATCTGGAAGGACCGTTTTTGTCGCCGAAGCGCGCCGGGGCGCAGCACCCGCGCCATCTCGCCGATCCGGACATCTCACTGTTCCAGCACTGGCAAAAGGCGGCAGGCGGCCACATCCGCCTTGTCACGCTTGCCCCGGAGCGGAACGGGGGGCTGGAACTTGCCTCCTACTTGAAACAGACGGGTGTGATCGCTTCGATCGGCCATTCCGATGCCGTTTACGACGAAGTAAAAGCGGCGGTCCATGCAGGGGTGACGCATGCGACCCACCTGTTCAATGGGATGCGCGGCATCCATCACCGTGAACCGGGTGTCGCCGGTGCGGTGCTTATGTTTGAAGAAGTGATGTGCGAGCTGATCGCCGACGGGTTGCACGTTGCGCCGCCGATGGTTCGCTTCGCTTACCGGAATAAAGGAAGCGAGGGGCTTATCTTAATCACCGACGCCATGCGGGCGAAATGTCTCGGCGATGGGAAGTATGATCTCGGCGGCCAAGAGGTGGAAGTCTGCGGCGGGGAGGCGCGGCTTGCCGACGGAACGCTGGCGGGAAGCGTGCTCAAGCTTGGCGAGGCCATCCGCCGTGTGCTCGACTATACGGGTTGCACGTTGGAAGAGGTGATCCGCATGGCGAGCTGGAATCCGGCGAAACAGCTTGGCGTGCTTGATCGGAAAGGCAGCTTGCGGCCCGGCAAAGACGCCGATGTCGTCGTGTTGAATGAACGATATGAAGTCATGATGACGTTTTGCCGTGGCGCCCTTGCCTATCGCAAGCAGGATGAAAGGGGTGAAGAGCGATGGCTTTGAAGCTTTTGAAAGCTGCTGACTACGCAGAGATGAGTCGCCAAGCGGCGGACATCATCATCAAACAAGTCAAGGAAAAGCCGAACGCCGTTCTCGGCTTGGCGACCGGCTCGACGATGCTCGGCGTGTACCGCGAATTGGCCGCCGATCATCGGCAGCATGGGACATCGTATCGGCTCGTGCGCACGGTCAATTTGGATGAATACGTAGGCCTTGGCCCGGATCATCCGAACAGTTATCGCCATTATATGAATGAGCATTTGTTTTCAAAGCTTGACATCCCGCTTCACGAGACGCATGTGCCGAACGGCTTGGCCGCTGATCTTGACGAAGAATGCCGCCGCTACGAGCGGCTCATCGATGAAGTGGGCGGCATCGATTTGCAGCTCTTGGGCATCGGCCGCAACGGCCATATCGGCTTTAACGAACCAGGGACGCCGTTTTCATCGCCGACCCATGTCGTCGAGCTTGCCGAATCTACGCGCAAGGCAAACGCCCGCTTTTTTGGGTCGTTGGATGACGTGCCGCGCCGTGCCATTACGATGGGGATTGCGACCATTTTGCGCAGCCGCCGCCTCGTGCTGTTGGCGTCGGGACGAGAAAAAGCAGAGGCCATGGCTCGGCTTTTAGAGGGCGTTGTCACACCGGACTTGCCGGCTTCAGCGCTTCACCTTCATCCGGACGTGACGATCATCGCCGACCGAGAGGCGCTCTCGCTCATCCCAAAGGAAAAGCGGCGGGTGGATGCGCCGTGATCGATAAACAGTCGCCGATTCCGATTTACTATCAGCTCGAGCAATATATGAAAGAAAAGATCGAAAAAGGGGAGTGGCAGCCGGGCGAAATGATCCCGTCTGAGCGCGAGTTGGCGGAAATGTATGACATCAGCCGGATGACCGTTCGGCAGGCGGTCAACAATTTAGTGAACGATGGCTATCTCATCCGCCGGCGCGGGAAGGGGACGTTTGTCGCCGCCCAAAAAATCGAGCAGCCGCTGAAAGGGCTGACGAGCTTTTCCGAAGATATGCGGGCGCGCAGCATGGAGCCCGGCACGATCGTCCTCAGCTTTGAGATGGTTCCAGCTTCCAAGAAACTCGCTGAAGGGCTTGGCGTCACGGAAGGCGATGACCTTTACGAAGTCCGCCGCCTTCGGTTGGCCGACGGCTTGCCGATGGCGTTGGAGACGCTGTACATTCCGGTCAATCTCGTCCCCGGACTGACGCGTGATGTTGTAAGCGGTTCCGTCTATGAATTTATCGAAAAAGAAAAAGGGATGATCATCGGCTCCGCTGTTCAAACATTGGAAGCCTCGGTCGCCCGCAAGGTGGAGGCGGAGCATCTGAAGATGAAAGAAGGGGCTCCGGTGCTATTGCTTGAGCGCCGCACGCACCTTGTCGACGGTCGGCCGCTTGAAGTCGTCAAATCGGTGTACCGCGGCGACCGGTACAAATTTATGATTGAGATGAGAAGGGGAGGATCATGATGTTAGGGTTTTTACAGACCCGCGAGCGAGAAAGCCCACTCCTTTAGGGATGGGATGAAAGCGAGCCGTTTTTCCAATATTGAATGATTTTATAAAAACCCGTGGTGCTAGATAAACTTGATCAAGCATAAAAATAGCCCTTGCTGGCGGATCTCCAGTAGAATGAAAGTGTCACCCAACATTCGAAAGGAGAGAT
>NZ_PIJG01000023.1:0-79254 GCF_002809955.1 Geobacillus sp. Manikaran-105 | reverse complement strand
CGATCGAGTTCTTTCCGCTACCTAGGGCATTTTCTATGACCGAAATGCCCTATTTGTACTGGGCTTTTTTATACACTAGCACTGGGGTGAATAGTTACCAAATTTTTAAAGTTGTCTTGGAACATACTGATTTTTATAATGGGGTAAACGATTGGAAAACATGATTAGTTTGTTTAATTTCAACAAAGTCTGAGAAGAAAAAGAATCTCGTTCCATGCGATGAAGTTTGTGTTTGGAGAAGGGAAAATGTTAAAACTGTCATCGTTTAAATTAAAGATATTGCTTTCTACGATTTTTTATATGTGTGTAAGGTGATTATTGATAAAATGGTAATAAAAAGAGATGGAGGAAAACAAAAATGAAATGGTCAGAGTTACGTAAGCAATATCCGAATCAATTTGTTTTGGTGGAGGCTATTTCGGCTTGTTCGCAAAATGGCAAACGTATCATTAAGGAAATGGTAGTGATCGATCGGTATAATAGTGTGTCTGATGCATGGAATGGTTATAAACAGCAGCACAAAACTTTTCCGGAGAAAGAATTATATATTTTTCACACAAGTAAGGAGCAAATAGAGGTAGAAGAACAATATTTTATAGGGATTCGGGGGAGAGTATGAATATAAGAATAGAAAATGGATTACCTATTGTTTCTGTCGAAATAAAGTGTGGTGAAAAAGCCGTTCTTTTAACGGACGTGTTATTGGATACAGGTTGTGCTACGACCATTTTTGATACGGATGCACTCGCACAAATTGGTATAGAATTAGATATTATTAATGGAAGAACAAAACGAATGTACGGAGTAGGTGGATACAGCGAGCTTTGTTATGAACAAATCGTAAACAACGTTATAATTGATGGAAAGGAGCTAGTATCATTTTTATTACAACTGGGAATGACTAAAGAAATATATGGTTTTGACGGAATTTTAGGCGTAGACTTTATGGAGAGAACGGGAATGATTATTGATTTTAAAAATTTCATTATTAAATATGGATAAAAGCAATGTTTGAGTTTTGCCAAGAATGTTTTGTGCTTATATTCCTCATCTTGTTTTTTTGTTTTAATGTGATTTTACTCTTTTATATTCCCCTTTTAAGTTTCTACTTCCCCCTCGTTAGTTTTTGCTTATGATACCCCCGCTATTTTCAACAATTGACAAGTATTATACACAAGAAATGAAATTATCATCATCCCCTGATTTTTATATGGATTGCATTTATTGTTCCCTCCCCCTTCACAATTCTCCATCTTTATCCGATATAAAACATAGATAGTGTTCATGCAAAGGAGCGGGCGTTATGTCGGTGGAAAGGGTCTCTTCGCATTCTCCTTCTTATTTGTATGAAAGTGTTCGCAATGAAAAGGCAAGCAGCGTGATCGAGTCGCAAAAGCAGAATCATGCTAGCACTTCGGAAGCACCGCAGCAAAACATTCCAAAAGAAAAACTAGAAGAAGTAGTGAAAGGCTTAAACGAATTCCTTCAGCCAAGCCATACGTCGTTAAAGTTTGAACTGCATGACGAGCTGCAGGAATATTACGTACAAATCATTGATGAGCGAACGGATGAGGTCATTCGAGAAATCCCGCCGAAGAAGCTGTTGGATATGTACGCGGCGATGATGGAGTTTGTCGGGCTTTGGGTGGATAAAAAAATTTAACGGTGGTGAGTCGACATGGCGAATACGATGCGCATCAGCGGCCTCGCGAGCGGAATGGACATTGACAAAATCGTGAGCGATTTGATGAAAGCGGAGCGGGCGCCGCTGGATAAATTGAAGCAGAAAAAGCAGCTGCTCGAGTGGCAGCGCGATGACTACCGGTCGATGAACACGCTGCTGCAAGGGCTCGATGACTACTTGTTTTCCAACATCACGCTCCAAAGCAGCATGCTCAAAAAAACCGTCTCGAGCTCGAATGAATCGGTCGTCACAGCGACGGCGGGCTCGAGTGCGGCGAACGTGGCGACGACGATGCAAGTCAATCAAGTGGCCACATCGGCTGTCTGGCTGTCCGATGCAGGGACGAGAGTGGACAAGGCGAATTTTTCCGTTGCCGCTGATGTGACGCTGACGATCAACGTGACGAATGGGGATGGGACGAAGAAGCAGGCGACGATCACGGTGAAGCAAGGAACGACGCTCGATGGGGTGATCGCCCAACTCAACAGCAACCTAGATCTTGGCGTCAGCGCGTTTTACGACGAGCAGACCGGGCGGGTTTCAATCATGAAAAAAGAGACGGGGGCGCAGGCGAGTCTAGTGCTCGCTGACCAGGCGACGGTGGACTTTTTTGCGCAACTAGGGTTTACGAATACTGCGGCGGGGCAGGAGCTGACGGGAAAAACGGCGGGGAAAGACGCGCAAGTGACGATTAATGGCCTAACGACGACCCGCTCGGCGAATACGTTTACGATCAACGGCGTGACGTACACGCTCAAAGGGACGGGCGCGGCGACGGTGTCGGTGGCGACGGACGCGGACGCAATGTTTAACGCCATTAAAGGGTTTGTCGACAAATACAACGACACGATCGACAAAATCAACGCCGAGCTGAAAGAAGAGCGCTACCGCGACTATCTGCCGCTGACGGATGAACAGAAGGAAGCGATGACGGAAAAGCAAATCGAGCTGTGGGAAGAAAAGGCGCGCAGCGGAATGCTTCGCGGCGATTCGGTTTTGTCGAGCGCCTTAAGCCAAATGCGGATGAATTTGTACACGAAAGTCGAAGGGGCGAACATTCCAAGCGGGTTTTCGCAGCTCGCGCAAATCGGGATTACGACGTCGTCGAATTATCTTGACGGTGGGAAGTTGATCATTGACGAGACGAAGCTGCGGGAGAAAATCAAGGAAAACCCGGATGCCGTCTATCAGCTGTTCAATCAAGACGGGGCGACGGATGCGGAAAAAGGGATCGCCCGCCGCCTGCGCGATACGATCAAAGCGACGATCGGGAAGATTGAGCAAAAAGCGGGGAAGACGATTTGGACGAACCAGCAGTTTGCGATCGGCCGTGATTTAATCCAAATTAACGAGCAGATCGATCGTTTTGAAGACCGTCTCAAAGAAATCGAGGACCGCTATTGGCGGCAGTTTACGGCGATGGAAAAGGCGATTCAGCGGGCGAACGAGCAAAGTATGTATTTAATGAACGCCTTTTTCGGTGGAGCGCAATAAAGTGAAGCAGGTAAAGGAGTGAGATAAATGGCGACAAACAATCCGTATCAACACTACCAAGCGAACGCGGTGCAAACGGCGTCGCCTGGCGAGCTGACGTTGATGCTGTATAACGGGTGCTTGAAGTTTATCAAGCTCGCGCGCCAGGCGATCGAGAAAGGGGACATTGCGGCGCGCAATGAGAACTTGATTAAGGCGCAAAACATCATTTTGGAACTGATGAAGACATTGAAGATGGAGTATGAGGTTGCGAAGTCGATGATGACGATGTATGACTACATCTACCGCCGTCTGATCGAGGCGAATGTGAAAAGCGATGCGGCGATTTTGGATGAAGTGGAAGGGTATGTCGTCGAGTTTCGCGATACGTGGAAGCAAGTGATTCAGCTCCATCGGCAGCGCCAATACGCGGAAGGCGGGCAGGCGTAATGCGCGTGGTGCATGATGTATGGCGGGTGACGAAGGAGCTGCTGGAGGCGACGGCGTTGCCGTGGCCGTCCGAGGAGCGGGAAGAGCGGCTTCGGACGGTTGATCGATTGCTTCAGGAGCGCCAGGAGCTCCTTTGGAAGCTGCGTCCGCCGTACAGCGAGGAAGAGCAGCGGCTTGGCCGCGAGATCATCGCTTGGAATGAAGAAATTGAGAGGCGGCTTCACCGCGTGGGTGATGAGATTCGAAACGATTTGCGCATGGCGGGGGCGAAGCGGCAGGCGAACGCCCGCTACGTTCATCCGTACGAGCAGCCGCTTTCGATTGACGGGATGTTTTACGATAAAAAGCGATAAAGAAAAGGACAGCGCCGTGCTGTCCTTTTCGCTTCAAACTGCTTTCACAATCGTGATGTTCATCTGTTTCCGCAAGTCAATCTCATACGGGCTTTTCAGCTCCTCACCCGCGGGATTTTTGATGACGCGGACGATGGGGCGGAGCGGGAAACCCGGAAACACTTGCGAGACGACGCCGACTTCTCCGGTGTTGAGCTTAACGGTCGTGGCGACCGGGTAGACGGCGATGTAGGAAAGGAAGAGCTTAATGAGTTCGTAGTCCAGCATGCCGCCCGCCGCGGATAAGTATTCGGCTGCTTCGTGCGGCGAGTATTGTCTTCGATGGTAGCGCGCCGATGTCAAGGCGTCAAAAACGTCGGCGATGGCGACGATGCGGGCGTATTCGTGAATGTCATCGCCTGATAAGGCGCGCGGGTAGCCGCTTCCGTCGCACCGCTCATGGTGCTGCAAGGCGCAGTGGGCGGAAAAGAGCGAGATGTTGCGCTGGCGCCGCAGCAGTTCAAAGCCGAGATATGTATGACGGCGGACGATTTCCTTTTCCTCTTCCGTCAAGGCTCCTTTTTTTCGCCAAAGGCCGTCAGGCAGCTGGGTCATGCCGATGTCAAACAGCAGCGCGCCGATGCCAAGGTCAAGAAGCTGTTGGGGGCGATACCCTTTGGCGATGCCGATGACGCCGGCGATCGTGGCGACGTTGACCGAATGGTGGAAAAAGTAGCCGTTTGAGATGACCAAATCCGACAAGTTGATGAGCAAATCTTCTTGTTTGAGCAAATAGTCCAAAATGTCTTTGAACACGTTTTCGTACTCTTTTCCTAAATCGAGGGAAGACACACGGCTGAGCAGCTTTTTTTGCTCAATCAAGGCCGTCATCGTCTCGTACACTTTTTTCACCGCCTGCTGGCGCACGGTCGGGCTGATGAGCGGGCGCGGGCGGATGTCATAGGTTTGTTTGTCGTCAATATAAATGTATTGAACCCCTTTTTGCGCCAACGAGCGGATGTAGCCGCTTGTCAGCCGTACGCCGCGCGACAAAAGGACGCTGCCGTTGGCGGCGAACAAGTCGACAGCGAGCACGTCGCCGCTTTTTGCATGAGAAATATGGATCTTTCGCATTGTTCACACACTCCGTACTTTCCACACCGATTAAGAAAAAACGCCCATGCCTATTTTACCATATTTTCCTATGATTTTCACAAAATCTTCGAAAATATTTTTGATTGAAGCAGGGGTTTGATGGGTAATGAAAAAATGTAGGGATCTATAGTTTGAAAATAAGGAGTGGTCAGCCATGATGTATCACATTCGCGGGGAAAACATCGAAGTCACGCCTGCGCTGCGCGAGTACGTGGAGAAAAAAATCGGCAAGTTGGAGCGCTATTTCGACCGCACCGATGACGTGAATGTCCATGTCAATTTAAAAGTCTACAACGATGGACAAGGGAAAATCGAAGTGACCATTCCGATGCCGCATTTGTTGCTTCGGGCGGAAGAGCGCCATAACGATATGTATGCGGCGATCGATTTAGTGACGGATAAACTGGAGCGGCAAATCCGCAAACATAAAACGAAAGTCAATCGGAAGCTGCGCGACCGCGAGAAAGAAGCGAAGCTGGCCGCCCCTGTGCCAAGCGACGCTGCTGCGGCGGAGAACGACGAGGAATTTGAAATCGTGCGCACGAAACACTTCAGCTTGAAGCCGATGGACAGCGAAGAAGCGATTTTGCAGATGAATTTGTTAGGGCACAACTTCTTTATCTTTACGAACGCCGAAACGAATCGGACAAACATCGTCTACCGCCGCAAAGACGGAAAATACGGATTGATCGAGGCGAATTGAACGGTTGCCTCTTGTGCGCATCCCCTGCTTTTTTGGGCAGGGGATGTTATAATATGCATGAGAAAAATCAAAATGGGGGAGAGCAATGGAGGAATTGTTGCGTCAAATTTTGTCCAAGTTGGACAACATGGAAAAAGGGTTTTTGGTGTTCCAAGAAGAAACTCGCCAACGGTTTGAGCAGATGGATGGCCGTTTGACGGAGATGAACGGACGCCTCGTCGGCCTCGAACGGGAAATGGGCGCGGTGAAAGAGCGGTTAGACCGTGTGGAAACGCGGTTGAAAGGCGTAGAGGCCCGATTGGACGGCGTAGAGGCCCGGTTGAATGGTGTAGAGACCCGGTTGGACGGCGTGGAAACGCGGTTGAATGGCGTAGAGACCCGGTTGGACGGCGTGGAAACGCGGTTGGACGGCGTAGAGACCCGATTGGACAGCGTGGAAAAGCGGTTGAATGGTGTGGAAACTGAATTGGAGGAAGTGAAAGAGACGCTTCATCGGGTCGAAACGCAGCTTGTGGATGATGTGCAAATCTTGCTTCGCAAAATTCATGAAAAAGTGGAGGAGAAAAGTTTTGAAATTTATGCGCTGAATCGGCGCCTTCACCATGCGGAAGCGGCGATTGAGCAACTTCAGTCCAAGTTGTGATCCCCTCTCTTGGACATGCCCCCTCTTGAAGCCTGTACAACAGTTGTCACTGATCCCTGTAAATGATATGATGAAGAAGTGAGTCCATGAAAAATAAGGAGCGTTTCCTATGCTTGGAGTCTTAAAAAAAGTATTTGACCCGAACAAGCGTCAGTTGGCAAGGCTTGAGAAAATTGCCGATCAAGTCGACGCGCTCGGTCCGGAGATGGCCCGACTGTCCGATGAACAGCTGCGGCAAAAAACCGAGGAATTCAAAGCCCGCTACCAACAAGGCGAATCGCTCGATGATTTGCTTGTCGAGGCGTTTGCCGTTGTGCGCGAAGGGGCGAAGCGCGTCCTCGGTTTGTACCCATATAAAGTGCAAATTATGGGCGGCGTCGTTTTGCATGAGGGCGACATCGCCGAGATGAAAACGGGTGAAGGGAAAACGTTGACGGCGACGATGCCCGTCTATTTGAACGCCTTGACGGGGCGCGGCGTGCATGTCGTGACGGTCAACGAATACTTGGCAACGCGCGATGCGACGGAAATGGGCAAACTGTATGAGTTTTTAGGCATGACCGTCGGGTTGAACTTAAGCGGCATGTCGCGCGAGGAGAAGCAAGCGGCGTACAACGCCGACATTACGTACGGGACGAACAACGAGTTTGGTTTTGACTATTTGCGCGACAACATGGTGCTTTATAAGGAGCATATGGTGCAGCGGCCGCTTTATTATGCGATCATCGACGAGGTTGACTCGATTTTGATCGATGAAGCGCGGACGCCGCTCATCATTTCAGGGACGGCGCAGAAGTCGACGAAGCTGTACGTGCAGGCGAATGCGTTTGTCCGCACGCTGCGCAAAGATGTCGATTACACATACGATGAAAAATCGAAAAGCGTCCAGCTGACGGAAGAAGGAATGAACAAAGCCGAGCGGGCGTTTGGCATCGACAACTTGTTTGATTTGAAGCACGTGACGCTCAACCACCATATTCAGCTGGCGCTGCGGGCGCATGTTGTGATGCAGCGCGATGTCGACTACGTCGTGCAAGACGGAAAAGTGATCATCGTCGACCCGTTCACCGGGCGCTTGATGCATGGCCGCCGCTACAGCGATGGACTTCATCAAGCCATTGAGGCGAAGGAAGGGCTCGAGATTCAAAACGAGTCGATGACGTTGGCTACGATTACGTTCCAAAACTACTTCCGCATGTATGAAAAACTCGCGGGGATGACGGGGACGGCGAAGACGGAAGAGGAAGAGTTCCGCAACATTTACAACATGCGCGTCGTCGTCATTCCGACGAACCGCCCGGTGATCCGGGAGGATCGCCCGGATTTGATTTATCGGACGATGGAAGGGAAGTTCCGCGCCGTGGTCGAGGACATCGCCGCCCGCCATGCGAAAGGGCAGCCGGTGTTGGTCGGCACGGTGGCGATCGAGACGTCGGAGCTGTTGTCGGAGATGTTGAAAAAACGCGGCATCCCGCACAACGTCTTAAACGCGAAAAACCATGCGAAAGAGGCGGAGATCATCGCCAAAGCAGGACAAAAAGGCGCGGTGACGATCGCGACGAACATGGCCGGGCGCGGGACGGACATTAAGCTTGGCGAAGGGGTCAAGGAGCTTGGCGGACTGGCCGTCATCGGCACGGAGCGGCATGAAAGCCGGCGGATTGACAACCAGCTGCGCGGCCGCTCGGGACGCCAAGGCGACCCTGGGGTGTCGCAGTTTTACTTGTCGCTTGAAGACGAATTGATGCGCCGCTTCGGTTCCGAGAGCTTGATGGCGATGATGGACCGCTTGGGAATGGACGATTCGCAGCCGATCCAAAGCAAAATGGTGACACGGGCCGTTGAGTCGGCGCAAAAACGGGTCGAAGGCAACAACTTCGACGCCCGCAAGCAACTGCTTCAATATGACGACGTGTTGCGCGAACAGCGGGAAATCATTTACCGCCAGCGTTTTGAAGTGCTTGATTCCGACAACTTGCGCGGCATCATTGAAAACATGATCCGCTCGGTCATTGAGCGCGCCGTTCATGCTCATACGCCGAAAGAGGACTTGCCGGAAGAGTGGAATTTGAAAGGGCTCGTCGATTACGTAAATGCCCATCTGTTGCCAGACGGCGATGTGACGGAGGGCGATTTGCGCGGCAAAGAGCCCGAAGAGATGATCGAGCTGATTTGGGAAAAAGTAAAAGTGCGCTATGATGAGAAGGAAGCGCAAATCCCGCCGGAACAAATGCGCGAGTTTGAACGCGTCGTCGTCTTGCGCGCCGTCGATATGAAATGGATGAACCATATCGACGCGATGGAGCAGCTTCGCCAAGGCATTCATTTGCGTGCGTACGGGCAAGTTGACCCGCTGCGCGAATATCAGATGGAAGGCTACGCCATGTTTGAGGAGATGATTGCGGCGATTGAAGAGGAAGTCGCCACCTATATCATGAAGGCGGAAATTCACCATAACCTTGAGCGCCAAGAGGTGGCCAAAGGCGAAGCGGTTCACCCGAAAGAAGACGGCGAAGAGCCGAAGCGAAAACCGGTCCGCAAGGCGGTGCGCGTCGGCCGCAACGAACCGTGCCCGTGCGGGAGCGGGAAGAAATATAAACATTGTTGCGGAAGAACGGTGTAACGGTTTATAAATAATAGGGGGGCGCTGCCTCCATTTTGAATGGCAGATATGAACCATTGACATACTATATTCATGATGAGGTGAGGACAACATGATCGATTTGGTGGAAATTAAGCAAGAGCTTGAGAAAATGGCTAAGCGATTAGCGGAAATTAGGGGGTCTCTTTGACCTCGAAGCGAAGCAGGCGCGCATTCGCGAATTAGAGGAGCAAATGGCCGCGCCCAACTTTTGGGATGATCAAAAATCGGCGCAGGCGGTCATTTCCGAAGCGAATGCGCTTAAAGATCTCGTCGAGGAATTTTCCTCGCTTGAAGAACGGTTTGACAACTTGGAAGTGACGTACGAATTGCTCAAGGAAGAGCCGGATGACGAGCTCCAAGCTGAGCTGGTCGAGGAAGCGAAAAAGCTGATGAAAGACTTCAGCGAGTTTGAGTTGCAGCTGCTGCTCAATGAGCCGTACGATCAAAACAACGCTATTTTGGAGCTCCACCCGGGCGCGGGCGGCACGGAGTCGCAAGACTGGGCGTCGATGTTGTTGCGCATGTACACGCGCTGGGCGGAGAAAAAAGGGTTCAAAGTCGAGACGCTCGACTACCTCCCGGGCGAGGAAGCGGGGATTAAAAGCGTCACGCTGCTCATTAAAGGGCATAACGCTTACGGCTACTTAAAAGCGGAAAAAGGGGTGCATCGGCTGGTTCGCATCTCGCCGTTTGACGCCTCAGGCCGCCGCCATACGTCGTTCGTGTCGTGCGAGGTTGTGCCGGAGATGGATGATAACATTGAGATTGAGATCCGGCCGGAAGAGCTGAAAATCGACACGTACCGCTCGAGCGGCGCGGGCGGGCAGCACGTCAACACGACCGACTCGGCCGTGCGCATCACTCACTTGCCGACCGGGATCGTCGTCACGTGCCAATCGGAGCGGTCGCAAATTAAAAACCGCGAAAAAGCAATGAACATGTTGAAGGCGAAGTTGTACCAAAAGAAACTCGAGGAGCAACAAGCCGAACTCGCTGAGCTGCGCGGCGAGCAAAAAGAAATCGGCTGGGGCAACCAAATTCGTTCGTACGTCTTCCATCCGTACTCGCTCGTGAAAGACCATCGGACGAACGTCGAGGTCGGCAACGTGCAAGCGGTGATGGATGGGGAAATTGATGTGTTTATTGACGCGTATTTGCGTGCGAAGTTGAAGTAAAGGGCGATCATCGGATCGTCCTTTTTTCGCTTCAAAATCGTGTTTTGGCCTTTTGACGCATCTATGCTTTCGTGATACGCTGAAGGTAATGATAAGGAAAAAGGAGGGCGATGGCTTTGGCTGTGCGCAAACAATTGCTTTACGAACTGATTGACCGGTTGGATGAAACGGATCATCAAACAGCGTACGATTTTTTGATGTACTTGCTTGATCGATCCAGAAAGGAACGAATGGTATGGGAGCGGATTGACGAAACAGATGAAGAAACGTTGACGGAAGAAGAGCGCCAGCAGCTGCAAAGCGATGAAGGATATATCACCGGGGGAGAAGCCAAGCGTGAATTCGGGCTACAAGTTGATTTACCGTAGGGCCGCAGTCAAATTCATCGCTAGGCAAGAAAAAGAGGTTCAAGAACGGTTGGCCTCTGGGTTGCAAGGTCTGCTTGCGATCCCACCGCAGGGGGATATTAAAAAGTTGAAGGGGCAGGATGGATTATATTGGCTGCGAATCGGAACATATCGTGTGTTGTTTCGCATCGATCATGATGAACGAATCATCTATATTGAGGCGATCGGCAACCGTGGCGATGTGTATTGAGGCTTGTATTTTTTGGCTAGGGCGATCATCGGATCGTCCTTTTTTCCTTTATCATAGCAGACCGTTATCGCGTTAACCGGCTGTCATTTACTTACCAAAACGGGCATGCTATACTCACAGAGGAAGGTGGGGAAGCATGCGGAAGCGAAGAGAGAAGACCATGCCTCCGGCGGTGGAGGCGACTTTGGAGTATGCGTATGTTCTGGTCGGCGCGGCAGTTGTCGCGGTGGCGTTTAACGTGTTTTTGCTGCCGAATCGGATCGCCTCGGGCGGGGTAAGCGGCGTGAGCACGATTATGCACGCGCTGTTTGGCATTGAGCCTGCCTACGTCCAATGGGCGCTCAACATTCCGCTCTTTATCGCTGGCGTTGTGCTTTTGGGCCGGCAGTTTGGCGTCAAGACGTTTGTCGGGACGGTGTTCTTGCCGCTTGTCGTCTACATGACGAAAGGGATGGAGCCGGCGACGACGAATCCGCTTCTTGGCGCGATCTTTGGCGGTATCGGTGTCGGACTCGGCCTTGGCATTGTATTTCGCGGCCGCGCTTCGACGGGCGGCACCGATTTGGCGGCGCAAATCATCCATAAATATACCGGGCTGTCGCTCGGCATGTGTGTGATTTTGATTGACGGCTTGATCGTGTTGACTGCGGCGTTTGTCTTTGACATTGAGCGAGCGCTCTACGCGCTGATCGCCTTGTATGTGACAAGCAAAACGATCGACCTCGTCCAAGTCGGGCTTGGCTATTCGAAAATTGCCTTGATTATTACCAATGAAGAGGAAAAAGTGCGCCGCGCCATTTTGCACGAAATCGATCGCGGGGTGACGCGGCTGCCGGCGTACGGCGGTTACACCGAACACGAACGGCCGGTGTTGATGTGCGTCGTCGCTCAATCGGAGTTCACAAAATTGAAACAATTGGTCCGAACCATTGATCCGACAGCGTTTGTCGTCGTGGCCAACGCCGCTGAAGTGCTTGGAGAGGGATTTCAACGTACGTAAAACGGAAAAAATCGGTTATAATAAAGGAGAATGAAATTTTTGTTTTCTGGGGGGAGTTCGCCATGAAGTGGAAGTTGGCTGCGATGTTCCTTGGCGTTTCGCTCGCGCTTGCAGCATGCGGCGGCGGTGATGACAACGCCGGGGACCAAAACGGCGGCAATAACAACGGTGGAGGGGATACCGTTGCCGCTGCTGAACAAATCTATCAGCAAAACTGTGCATCATGCCACGGGCAAGACCTTTCGGGAGGGGTCGGTCCGAACTTGCAAAAAGTAGGAAGCAAATATTCGGCAGATGAAATTAAAGATGTCATCGCCAACGGCCGCGGCGCGATGCCGGCCGGAATCATCAAAGGGGAAGACGCTGATAAAGTGGCCGAGTGGCTGGCCGCGAAAAAATAATGGATGGATGTTTCTGACTCTTTGAAAGAAAAGATCGTTTCACTCAAGGAAAGTGCACCGCCTTGTTCGCTCAAGAACGGGGCGGTGTTTTCTGTTTTTGCGTCTTTTGTCCTAGTTTCTCCATTGTTCCCCATTTGAAATATAAATGTAAAATTCGACAATAGAAAATCGTGTTATAATAATCCTTGCGGAATTTTGCGGGATTCATTCGAAACAGCTCGAGAAATGGCAACAGGAAAGTCGAAAATAGGTGATGATGATGATTGAAATGCAAGATGTATACAAAACGTATCCAAACGGCGTTGTGGCGCTAAACGGCATCAACGTTCGCATCAAGCAAGGAGAATTCGTCTACGTCGTTGGACCCAGCGGAGCTGGGAAGTCGACGTTTATTAAGATGATGTACCGCGAGGAAAAGCCGACGAGCGGGACCATTATGATCAACGGCGTCAACCTTGCCAAGCTGAAAGACAGCAAAGTTCCTCTTTTGCGCCGCCATATCGGCGTTGTGTTTCAAGATTTCAAGCTGCTTCCGAAGCTCAATGTCTATGAAAATGTGGCGTTTGCGTTGGAAGTCATTGAAGAATCGCCGAAAGCGATCCGCAAAAAAGTGATGGAAGTACTCGACTTAGTCGGCCTCAAACATAAAGTCCGCTCTTACCCGAACGAACTGTCCGGGGGCGAACAGCAGCGCGTTTCGATTGCCCGCTCGATTGTCAATTCCCCCAAAATCGTCATTGCCGACGAACCGACAGGAAACTTGGACCCGGAAACCTCATGGGGCATTGTGGAGCTGTTTGAAAAAATCAACGACCGGGGAACGACGATTGTGATGGCGACCCACAACAAAGAGATCGTCAACGCGACCCGGCGGCGCGTCATCGCCATCGAAAACGGAAAAATTGTCCGCGACGAGGCGAAGGGGGAATACGGTTATGACGCTTCATACGTTTAAGCGCCACGTTCGGGAGAGCATGAAAAGCCTCGGCCGCAACGGTTGGATGACATTTGCGTCCGCGAGCGCCGTCACGGTGACGCTGTTGCTTGTCGGTGTCTTTTTTGTCGTCATGTTTAACATCAACCATTTCGCCAAAAAAGTCGAAAACGATGTCGAAATTCGCGTCCATATCGAGCTGACGGCTGACAGCCGGCAAAAAGACGCCTTGCGCCGGCAAATTGAAGCCATTCCAAACGTCAAGGAAGTGCGCTATTCATCAAAGGACGAAGAGCTGAAGCGGCTGATCAAAAGCATGGGGGAGGAAGGCTCGTCGTTCCGCTTATTTGAACAGGACAACCCACTAAGCGATGTATACGTCGTGAAAGCGGCCCGCCCGCAAGATACAGTGAAAATCGCCAAACAAATCGAAACATTGCCGTTCGTCCATAAAGTCAATTATGGCCAAGGGACGGTCGAGAAGCTGTTTGACGCACTGAAAGTGGCGCGCAACGTGGGGCTCGTGCTCATTCTCGGATTGTTGTTTACGGCGATGTTTCTCATTTCCAACACGATCAAAATTACGATTTTCGCCCGCCGCCGCGAAATTGAAATCATGCGGCTCGTGGGCGCGACGAACGGGTTTATCCGCTGGCCGTTCTTTTTGGAAGGGCTATGGCTTGGAATGCTTGGCGCTCTCTTCCCGATCGCGGCGCTTTCGATCGTGTACTACAACGTGTATCAAGTGTATGAACAGTGGGTTTCCTTGCCGTTTTTTGAACTTCTTCCGTTTTCGCCGTTTATGTGGCAGTTAAGCGGGCTGCTGCTAGTGATTGGCGCCGGCATCGGCGTCTGGGGAAGCGTTATGTCTGTGCGCAAGTTTTTAAAAGTATAAATGATAGAAAGGGAGAGGGGAAAGATGAAAAAGAAACGCATGTTGGCGCTCGCTGTTGCCGGGGCGCTTGGGCTGGGCATTCTCCCGCCGGCGGCGGACGCCGTCAGCACTCGTGATATCGAACAAAAGCGGGGCGAGATCGACGCGCTTCGTTCGAAGCGGTCCGATGTCGAGCAAAAAATCAATGAGGCGCAAAAAACGATCGAATCGCTTCGCTCGCAACAGCGCCAAGTTGCCAATGACATTCAAAAACTCAACGTGGCGATTGACGAAACGAGCGGCAAAATCCGCAACGTCAGCAAAGATATTGATGAAACCGAGCAGGCGATCGAGACACTGAAACAAGAGATTGCCGAAATTCAAGAGCGGATTGAAAAGCGGAATGAAATTTTGAAGGAGCGGCTTCGTTCCTTGCAGGAAAGCGGCGGAGCGATCAGCTACTTGGAAGTGTTGCTCGGCGCCCAAAGCTTCAGCGACTTCATCGACCGGATGAGCGCCGTCACCACGATTATGGAAGCGGACCAGCAAATCATTCGTGAACAGGAAGCGGACAAAGCGCTGAAAGAAAAAAAGGAAACAGAATTGACCGAAAAGCGGAACAAGCTGCAAGCGGATTTGCAAGAATTGAAGCAGCTGCAGGCTGAACTGGCTGGCCAGTTGGAACAAAAAAATCGCCTGATGGCTGATTTGAAGCAAAAAGAGGAAGAAGAGCATGATCATAAGATGGCGCTTGAAGAAGAAAAAGAACTGATCGCCAAACAAGAAGCGGCGGTGAAAGAGCAGCTTGCCGAACTCGAACGGCAAAAACGGGCGGAAGAAGAAGCGAAACAGAGGGGACGTACATATACCGCGCCAAACGATGGAGGATCGTCATCAGAAGAAGCGCCATCGGGCGGCAGCACACCGCCTGTGTCGAGCGGGGCCTTCACCCGTCCAGCCAACGGTCCGATCAACTCGGGCTTTGGCTACCGGTTTGGTGGCACGGACTTCCATCCCGGGGTCGACATTGGCAAGCGAGCTCCTGTTGTGCCGGTTGTCGCGGCAGCGGACGGCATTGTGTTCCGCTCCTACTATTCTAGCAGCTACGGCAACGTCATTTTCGTCAGCCATGTCATCAACGGACAAACGTACACAACCGTCTACGCCCACCTCGAGGCGCGTCTGGCCGGGGAAGGACAGCGCGTCCGCAAAGGGCAAGTGATCGGCTATATGGGCAATACCGGGAATTCGACCGGTCCGCACCTTCATTTTGAACTGCACCGCGGTAGCTGGAACCCAGGAAAAACGAATGCGGTCGATCCGCGTAATTACATCGCTTTCTAAATTCTGCTATACGCAACTTGTCTGTCTATGAGGCGGACAAGTTGCGTATTTTTTTGTCATTCGTTCGTGTCGACTGCCGGTGAAAAACGGCCATTTTCCTTCAACAGGTATTGGCAGCCGCCATAAAGAATCGGGTTTTAACAGGCTTCTCAACTTGAGAAAGGCGCGTGTTGGGCAGGCTTCTCATGAAATCAACAGTCTTCCGGGCGGGGGGCGGCCATTGAAACTGCCTTGTCCTCTTCGTCCGTTTTCCTTTCTCTTGACTCTGTACCGTAGTACACCGTTTATAATGGGAAACAACGAGGAGAAACGTTTCGTCATGGTGAGGAGGGGGAACGGACGAAATGGTCAAACCATCGTTTTGGGCGGTGCTGGCGCTGCTCAGCTGCCCGTGCCATTTGGCGCTTGTTCTGCCGCTGTTGGCCGGAACATCGGCCGGTGCGTATTTGATCCGGCACCAAAGTCTTGCTGTTGGTCTTTTGACGGTGTTATGTTTCGTTTCACTGACAATGATATTTTACAGGCGAAAGCCAAAACCGTCAGGCGAAACGGCCGGCTGCTCCCCGGGGAAAACGGGAAACGGCGATGAGGCGTGCTGTGCTCCGTTCAGGCAGGAGTGACGTTCGTGTTTTTTTGTGGTAGGAGCCGCCTTTTTGCTCAAAACTAGGAAAGACCACTTTTCATTAAGGAGTGTTTGTGACCATGAAAACGTACCGAATGAATGTACAAGGCATGACATGCACCGGTTGTGAACAACATGTCACTGCAGCGCTGGAGGCGATTGGGGCCAAGCAGATTGACGTCAGCTTCCGGCGCGGTGAAGCGGTATTCGCGCTTCCTGATGGCACGGATATTGGCCTGGCGAAACAAGCGGTCCGAAACGCTCATTACGAGCCGGGGGATATCGAGGAGATCACCGTGCCAGCCACCCCTTCCTTCGATGGCGGGGGAGAGTATGATTACATCGTCATCGGTTCCGGCGGGGCCGCGTTTTCCTCGGCGATCGAAGCGGTGAAATACGGGGCGAAAGTAGCCATGGTCGAACGCGGCACGGTCGGGGGGACGTGCGTCAATATCGGCTGCGTGCCGTCAAAGACGTTGCTTCGGGCTGGGGAAATCAATGCGTTGGCGCGCAATCATCCGTTTTTTGGCCTGCATACCTCTGCCGGTCCGGTTGACTTGGCGCCGTTAGTGAAGCAAAAAAATGAATTGGTCGGACAGCTTCGCCAAGCGAAGTATGCCGATTTAATCGCGGAGTACGGGTTCGATTTCATCCAAGGGGAAGCCCGATTCGTCGGACGTCAAACGATTAACGTCAACGGCCAAACGCTGTCGGCGAAACGGTTTTTGATTGCGACGGGTGCTTCCCCGGCCGTGCCGGACATTCCGGGGCTCCATGATGTCGATTACTTGACAAGCACGACGCTGCTTGAGCTGAAAAAGGTGCCGAAGCGGCTTGCTGTCATCGGCGCCGGTTACATCGGGATGGAGTTGGGGCAGCTGTTCCACCATCTTGGCTCCGAGGTGACATTGATGCAGCGGAGCCCGCGCCTCTTGAAAGCGTATGACCCGGAAATTTCCGAAGCGGTGGCAGAGGCGCTCGCGGAACAAGGCATCCGCGTCATCACGGGCGCTTCGTTTGAACGGGTCGAACAAAACGGAAACACGAAAAACGTATATGTGAACGTAGACGGGCGCACCCGGGTCATCGAAGCGGACGAACTGCTTGTGGCGACGGGGAGAACGCCGAATACAGCCGCGTTGAACTTGCCGGCAGCCGGTGTGGACGTCGGGGCGCGCGGGGAGATTTTGATTGACGAATACGGGCGAACGACGAACCCGTACATTTATGCGGCAGGCGATGTCACGCTTGGCCCGCAGTTTGTCTATGTCGCAGCCTATCAAGGCGCCGTTGCCGCAGCCAATGCCGTCGGCGGACTGAACAAGCGCTGGGATACGGCCGTTGTTCCGGCGGTGACGTTCACCCATCCGGCCATCGCCACCGTCGGGTTGACTGAGCAACAGGCGAAAGAAAAAGGGTATGACGTGAAAGCGTCTGTCTTGCCGCTTGAGGCGGTGCCGCGCGCGATCGTCAACCGGGACACGACAGGAGTGTTTAAACTCGTGGCTGAGGCGCGCACGGGCAAGCTGTTAGGCGCCCATGTTGTGGCGGACAATGCCGGTGATGTCATTTATGCCGCCACGTTGGCGATTCAATTCGGATTAACGATTGACGACCTTCGCAGCACGTTGGCTCCGTATTTAACGATGGCGGAGGGGCTGAAATTAGCGGCGCTGACGTTTGACCAAGATGTTTCGAAGTTATCGTGCTGTGCGGGATGAGGCCTTCGAATTGGGCCGCCGCTTCGCGGACCGTTATGAAGGGGCTAGAACTCATTGCGGTTGCAATGAAGCGGAATAAGAAGCGATCCGTTTGGCCGGGCGCTTCCCGATTCATAACGAAATGTCGGCGCAACGTTCCTATTTCCTTAACCCTGTACGATCGTGCACGGTGATCCTTTTGGGTGAGGTGGTTATGTGAAACATTACCGCATCGGGGAGCTGGCAGAAAGATGCCATGTCAATAAAGAAACCATTCGGTACTACGAACGGAAGGGGCTCATTCCCGAAACCGAGCGGACGGAAGGCGGATACCGTCTGTATACGGAGGAAACCGTCAGGCGCATCCAGTTTATTAAGCGGTTGCAAGCGCTCGGGTTCACCTTGGCAGAGATTGATAAACTGCTTGGCGTTGTCGATCGGGATCGCGACCGATGCAAAGATATGTACCAATTTGTCGAGCAGAAAATCAAGGAGATCAAGGAGAAGATTCAGGACTTAATGAAAATGGAGGCGATGCTCCTTGAGCTGAAGGCATGTTGCCCCCATGAGGAGAATCTCTACAACTGCCCGATTATTGACTTATTGCTCGAAGGGGCATATTTCAGCAAGGTCGATGATATGTGGTTTTGGATGCGGGATATTGTCCCAAATGAACGATGGAAATAAACGGGCGATGGGAGGCGCCGGCAGCTTTCGGCAGCGCCATAGGAAACACATGGGCCGTCCCTTGGGGCGTCGCGGCAACGGGGGTCAGGAAATAGGCGGCGGGAAGCCCCAATCAAAATAAAGCTGCTCTCATTAGCCGGGTTCCCGGCTAATGGGGGCAGCTGTTTGTCTGCTCAACGGTTTTTTCGCCTGTTTCCCGATTGACAAGCGAAGGCGGGTTTTATATAATTATCTCGAATTCGAGATTTATTGGATAAAGATAAATGTTTGCGCCCAACGGGGATGAGACAACGCAAAACGGGAATCAATATCGTAGGCCCTGGTGGTTATGGCGCTTGCTGGTTCAGAACAGCACGCGCTTGATGGCCCATCATTTCTTGCAATGAAGGAGTGGAAAAGATGATCCGCATCGACCGGGCGTCGTCCCGATATCATGCCGATTACGGGTGGCTGAAAACATATCATAGTTTTTCGTTTGGCGAGTATTACGACCCGAACAACATTCAATTCGGGCCGTTAAGGGTGTTAAACGACGATTTCGTCGCACCGCTTGCGGGGTTTGGCGCCCATCCGCACCGGGAGATGGAAATTGTGTCGATCGTGCTGAAAGGCTATTTGCAACATGAAGACAGCACCGGACATAAGGCGGTGACAACGTTCGGCGGCGTGCAGCGGATGTCGGCCGGCACCGGCATCGTCCATTCGGAAGTGAACCCGTCGGCGACGGAAGAGGTGAACTTTTTGCAACTTTGGTTTTTGCCGGAACAATACGGATTGCCGCCGTCGTACGAGCGGACCGAGTTTCCGGTCGACAAGATGAAAAACGCCTTGCTGCCGATTGTCACGAAACACCCGTCTTCCCCGGGGATTGCTCACATTCATCAAGATTTGACGATTTATCTTTCCGATTTGGAAGCCGGGCATGAGCTGACGTTTACCCAGCCGGAAGGGCGGAACATCTTTGTCTTTGTCATTGAGGGGGATTTGGCGTTAAACGGCGAGGCCCATCTCGAACGGCGCGATGCGGCCCGTATTACGGACACGCCGGCGCTTCGCTTGGTGACGAACGAAGGAGCGCAGTTCATGCTCATTGATTTGCCCAAAGAGGAGTAAGAGCATTTCGTTTTTGTGCGGTTCATTCGTTTGACGGCCACTTCGGATGCGGCTAAGAAGACGAATCAAAAAGAGGCATCGTTCGCCAAAATGGCGGGGGGTGCCTCTTTTTTCCGCGCCCGTATGAGTTGAGAAATCAAAACGCAGCGTGTAAACTAGTAAAGGATAGACAACGAATGAGCATACTCGGTACAAGCCTAACATATGATGGAGATAAAGGCATGGCACGGCGTTTGGGCGGTGCTTTTCCTTTTCTCATTGGCGTCAGAGGCATCCGCTTGTTTCGCCGAAGGAGAACGAAGAGACCCCCTTTCCCTTCCGTTGCAGGCAATGGAAAGGGCAGGTTTAGGGTGAGGAGGAAACAACGTGAAGAAAACGACAACGGCCGCACTCATGGCCATCTCGATGCTCATCGGGGCCGGCGGGACGTATGCCGGTTTGCAGCTGGCTGGCGGAGCAGAAGACGGGCCGATGCCGGCGGCCATTTCTGAGGAACTGTCCAAGACGGCCAGCGATCATGACGAAATGAAAAAAGTCCGCCAGGCGTACGAACTCATTAAAAACCGGTATGTGGAAAAAGTGGATGAAGAAACATTAACGGAAGGCGCCATTCAAGGGATGATCGACACGCTCGATGATCCGTATTCCGTCTACATGGATGCGGAAACGACGGAGCAGTTCAATGAGTCGCTCGACTCGTCGTTTGAAGGAATCGGCGCCGAAGTGAGCATGATCGACGGCAAGGTGACGATCGTGGCTCCGATCAAAAACTCGCCGGCGGAAAAAGCGGGGCTGAAGCCGAACGACCAAATTTTGCGCGTCAACGGAGAAAGCCTGGAAGGGCTTGATTTATATGAAGCGGTATTGAAAATCCGCGGCAAAAAAGGGACGACAGTGGAGCTTGACATTTTGCGCCCGGGCGTCAAAAACGTGATGAAAGTCAAAGTCGTCCGCGACGAAATTCCGATTCAGACGGTGTATGAGTCGGTCAAAACGTATGAAGGCAAAAAGGCCGGCTATTTGCAAATTACGTCGTTTTCGGAAAACACAGCCGCCGACTTTAAAAAGAAGTTGGCGAAGCTTGAGGCCGAACATATTGATGGCTTGATCATCGATGTGCGCGGCAACCCGGGCGGCTATTTGCAAAGCGTTGAGGAAATTTTGAAGCAACTCATCCCGAAAGGCAAACCATATGTGCAAATTGAAGAACGCGATGGCGATCGGCAAAAGTTTTATTCCGATTTAACGGCGAAAAAGCCATACCCGATCGTCGTGCTCATCGACAAAGGAAGCGCATCGGCGTCAGAGATTTTGGCCGGAGCGATGAAAGAAGCGGGCGGCTACAAGCTGGTCGGCGAGGCAACGTTCGGCAAAGGGACGGTGCAGCAGGCGATTCCGATGGGCGACGGCAGCAACATCAAATTGACGCTGTACAAATGGCTGACGCCGGACGGGCATTGGATCCATAAAAAAGGGATCAAGCCGGATGTCGCGGTGGCGCAGCCGGATTATTTCCACGTCGCTCCGCTTCATGTGGAAAAACCGCTTCGGTATGACATGAACGACGAGCAAATCGCCAATGCGCAAAAAATGCTCAAAGGGCTTGGCTTCAACCCGGGCCGCACGGACGGCTACTTCAGCAAAGACACCGAGCAAGCCGTCCAAGCGTTCCAAAAAGCGAATCAGCTCCCGGTTACGGGGCGAATCGATGAGACGACGGCGGATGTGCTGCAAACGAAAATCATGGAAGCCGTCCGCGATCCGAAGCATGATGTGCAGTTGAAAAAAGCGCTTGGCGTGTTGTTTCCGTCGTAAGCGAGCCAATGATGACGAGTAAAGAGAAAAGGGTGCCTCTGACAACGCAGAGGCACCCTTTTCTTTGTGACTGATTTGCCTGTGGACTATCGCTGGCTTCCTACAAATGGGCTGGTGTTTTCTCCTTTTCTGATGGAAGCGGCAGCTGCACGGTTTTTTCGACCGCAAACCGGGGCCGCCGTTTCACCTCTTGATACATTTTGCCGATGTATTGCTTGATTTTGGTAAATAAATGTTCGGAATAAAACTGCTCGAACGACGGCGTGCCAGCGAGGCGATAGCGGATTTCCTCGTTAAACCCGCCAAGCAAAAGCAGCTGCAGCGCCAAGGCGATCGGCACGAGGCGCCGCCATCGCGGCGAGGAAAAAGAAAAATCCGAGCACAAAGCTGGCGTAAAACGGAAGCAAGATGATCGCAAGCCATTCTTTCCATGTCGCTTCTCCGTTGCGGATCGACAGAAACGCCCAAAGCGCCAGCGGCATGCCGAGCGTGCTTAACATGCCGGACGGCCAAAACGGTGTCAGCGCAAAAGCAAGCGCCGCCCCGACGCGAATGAGCCATGATTCCGGTGAAGGCAAAAAGTGGCGCCTAAGCAGCCAATACATGCCTAAAAAGGCGAATACCCTCGTGATCGTTTGGCTGATGGCGTACGCCACCATGGAGGGAAACAAAGCGTGTAGCCACACGATGCCGCTGAATTCAGTGCCGAAGGCGTTGCGCGGCAACCCGTTGATCACTTGCGGAACCACGGCGTCAAGCGGGCCAAACAATTGTCCACTTCGGGCAAGCACGCGGTACCAGGCGATGTTTGAGTCCATATTGTCATGGACACGAATGTGGGCATGCTCGCCGAGAAGGTAAAGCGGAGAAAGATAGAGCGCCAAGATGAGAAAGGCGGCGTCGATGGCCCTGCGTTCAATCTGTTTCACTTGTTGCTCCCCCTTTTTGGACAGGCGTAGCATTGGCAACACGGGACATTATAAAGAACGCTGATTAAAAAAGAATAAAAAAAGAGTAAAGAAGCAGTGAAGAGAAGGAAAAGGGCGGATCATAAGGAAGGGCAGAAAAAACGCCCTGCCTAAGGCAGAGCGCGGCGCGACAAGCTCGTTGCCTGTTTGGTGGGGCTGATTGTGCTTTTGCACGGTTAGACAAACAAGTTCATCACCCGCCCGAGGCCGCGCCGTTTCCGCTTCGGTTCTTCGGACGGATTGTGCGGGGCGGGCGGCTGGTGATTCAGCTGTTGCTCGAGGCGGGCGACGAGCTGTTCCAAGGCGGTCAGGCGGGCGGTGATTTCTTCCATCTCCCGTCGGTGGTGCAGCAATTGAACGGAAACGACGTCATCCGCTTTTTGTTCCAGTTGCTGCTCGAGTTGATCAAGGCGCAGGGAGACGCGGCTGATTTCCGGTCCGACATATTCTTGAAACAGGGCATGAATAGGAACGTTCGGCGGCGATGTTGAAGGACGGCTAGGGGCCGGCGGTGTTTTCGGTTCTGCTTTCGGCTGCGTTTCCAGCGCGGCGCCTTGTTCAAATTTGACCCGCTCAAGCAGGGCGATCGTTTTTTCGTCAAACAAGTAGTGGCCGGCTTCATTTTTTGGCAGCGGAATGTTGTATTTCCGCACCCAGCGCTGGATCGTTTTTGGCGACACTCCGAGACGGGCGGCAACGTCGGGTGTTTTTAACTCCATCGTTCCACTCCTCCTTTTTTGTCTTCTTCTATATCCCTTTTTTCATTGGCATAAGAAATCCTGCCCGGGCGACAAAACTAGTGTCCATTCGGCAAAGAAAGTGGAAAACAGCGCAAATTCGCCATTCAGGCAAAAAAGATGGCGGCAGGCATGGGATTTGTCCCAGTCATTTGGTAGAATAGAAGATAAAGAATGGGGAACGAAGCGAGGGGGGAAGGCGGATGGCAACTTGGGGATTGGAATGGTTGGAAGGCGTCGCCGATGTGTGGCGGCAGCCGCTCTTGTATTACGGCCTGCTGTTGGCCTGGGGTGCCGGCTGGCGGCGGGTGAAGCGGGAGCGCCGCGATTTTCATGTACGCGTCTATCGGCTGGGGCAAGAATGGCGTGGGCTTTGGACGTGGGGATGGGTTGCGGGCGCTGTGCTGTCTGTCATTGCGTCCGGCATCGGGCTCGCGTTGCCGCCGGATGCGGTGTGGGCGGTGACGGGGTTGACGATCCTGCTTGGCCTGACGATGGAGGCGCGCCTCCTTTCACCGGCTTATACAGTGGGCGGAGCGCTCGTCTTGCTCGGCTTGGCGGGGCCAAGCGGACTTGCCGCTCATCTGTTGTCAGACGGCGCGGCGGATGGAGGGGCGCTTGCCGCCCTGCTTGTGTTGTTGCTGTTGGCGGAAGGATGGCTGATTCTCCGCTCGCGAAATGGGGCGGCCTCGCCGCAGCTTGCGAGAAGCAAACGCGGAATGATTGTCGGCATGCAGTGGACGCAACGGTTTTGGTTTGTGCCGGTCGTGCTGCCGATATCCGACGGCGCGTTGCCGTCGGTTTCGTGGTGGCCGCTCATTCCAGCTGGGGACGGCTATTCGTTTTGGCTTGTGCCGTTTCTTCTCGGCTTTTCGCAGCGCCGGCAGCACGTGCTGCCAGCGGAAGCAGCTCGTGAAGAAGGGCGGCGCGTGCTTCGCCTCGCTTGGCTTGTCGCCGTGCTGGCCGTCTTCGGATTATGGCATCCGTTGCTAGGGGCTGCCGCAGGAGCTGCAGCCATCATTGGGCGGGAGTGGATTGCCTTTTCCGGTCACCGCGCCGACCGCGCCCGCCCGCCCCGGTTTGCCCGCCATCCGCAAGGCGTGGTGATCGTCGGGGTGCTCCCGAATTCCAAAGCGGAACAAATGGGGTTAAGCATTGGTGAAGTGATTGTAAAAGCGAACGGCGTTCCAGTGCAGACTGAGGCCGAGTTTTACGAGGCGCTCCAGCGCAACCGCGCGTTTTGCAAGCTGGAAGTCATCAGCCATAACGGCGAGATCCGCTTCGTTCAAGGAGCGGTGTATGAAGACGGCCACCACGAACTTGGTCTGCTGTTCGTTCATCAACGAGGCGCTTCGGCGTCCGAAGCTGTGTCGTAAAGGAGACTAGACGTATGTGGTTTCTCGCGGCCCTTATCATCCCGTGCCTTTTGTTGCTGCTGTTTGCGCGGGTGACGTACAACCGTTACATTGCGTTGTTGTTGACCGTTGCCTTGCTTGTCGCCTCGTATGCCAAAGGGTATACGGACGAGCTGCACGAAATCGTCGCCGACATCGCCTCGACGATTGCCGGTTTTCTGTTGGCGGGTCGAATGTTGGACAACTTAAAGAAATGACAGAGAAGCGGACCCATCTGCAGCGGTCCGCTTTTTCATCTATGCAGCTGGAAGCGGCCTGACGGAATGGAAATCGCTGTGCAGGTTGGAACGAATACCAGTTCGCATTTTTTGTGCATCTGCGCAGAGGATATGATACAATGGGGAAAGATGGATTGAAGAAGGAGGCGAAACGGTGGAGGGCCGTTTTCAATTAGTGTCGCCGTACGAACCGCAAGGCGATCAGCCGCAGGCGATCGCCAAGCTTGTGGACGGCTTGCAGCGGGGTGTGAAACATCAAACGCTCCTTGGGGCGACGGGGACGGGCAAAACGTTTACGATCTCGAACGTGATCGCCCAAGTCAACAAGCCGACGCTTGTCATCGCCCACAACAAAACGCTCGCCGGTCAATTGTACAGCGAGCTGAAAGAGTTTTTCCCACACAACGCCGTCGAATATTTTGTCAGCTATTACGATTATTATCAGCCGGAAGCGTACGTGCCGCAGACGGATACGTACATTGAAAAAGATGCGAAAATCAACGATGAAATCGACAAATTGCGGCACTCGGCAACGTCGGCGTTGTTTGAGCGCCGGGATGTCATCATCGTGGCCAGCGTCTCATGCATTTACGGCTTAGGGTCGCCGGAAGAATACCGCGAGCTTGTCGTTTCATTGCGCGTGGGGATGGAAATCGAGCGCAACGCGTTGCTGCGGCGGCTCGTTGACATCCAATACGACCGCAATGACATCGATTTTCGCCGCGGCACGTTCCGCGTCCGCGGCGATGTGGTCGAGATTTTTCCGGCGTCGCGCGATGAACATTGCATTCGCGTCGAATTTTTTGGCGATGAAATCGAGCGCATCCGCGAGGTGGACGCCTTGACGGGCGAAGTGCTCGGCGAGCGCGAGCATGTCGCCATTTTCCCGGCGTCGCACTTCGTCACGCGCGAGGAGAAAATGCGGCTCGCCATTCAAAACATCGAACAAGAGCTTGAGGAGCGGCTCGCCGAACTGCGCGCCCAAGGAAAGCTGTTGGAGGCGCAGCGGCTGGAGCAACGGACGCGCTATGATTTGGAAATGATGCGCGAGATGGGCTTTTGTTCCGGCATCGAAAACTACTCGCGCCATTTGGCGCTGCGGCCGCCGGGATCGACGCCGTATACATTGCTTGACTATTTTCCGGACGATTTTTTGATTATCGTCGATGAGTCACACGTCACCTTGCCGCAGCTGCGCGGCATGTACAACGGCGACCGGGCGCGCAAGCAAGTGCTCGTCGACCACGGCTTCCGTCTGCCGTCGGCGCTCGACAACCGGCCGCTCACGTTTGAAGAGTTCGAGCAAAAAATCAATCAAATTATTTACGTCTCGGCGACGCCAGGGCCGTACGAGCTTGAACACAGCCCGGGCGTTGTCGAACAAATCATCCGCCCGACCGGGCTTCTCGACCCAACGATCGACGTCCGCCCGACGAAAGGGCAAATCGACGATTTGATCGGCGAAATTCATGAGCGCGTCGAGCGGAATGAACGGACGCTCGTGACGACGCTGACGAAAAAAATGGCGGAGGATTTGACCGATTATTTAAAAGAAGCGGGGATCAAGGTGGCGTATTTGCATTCGGAAATTAAGACGCTCGAGCGCATTGAAATCATCCGCGATTTGCGGCTCGGCAAATACGATGTACTGGTCGGCATCAACTTGCTGCGGGAAGGATTGGACATCCCAGAAGTGTCGCTTGTCGCCATTTTGGACGCCGACAAAGAAGGGTTTTTGCGCTCGGAGCGCTCGCTCATCCAGACGATCGGCCGGGCGGCGCGCAACGCGAACGGCCATGTGATCATGTACGCCGATACAGTGACGAAATCGATGGAAATCGCCATTCAAGAGACGAAGCGGCGCCGCGCGATTCAAGAAGAGTACAACCGAAAGCACGGCATCGTGCCGCGCACGGTGAAAAAGGAGATTCGCGACGTCATCCGCGCGACGTATGCGGCGGAAGAGACGGAGATGTACGAGGCAAAGCCGGCGGCAGCGATGACGAAACAAGAGCGGGAAGAGCTGATTCGAACGCTCGAAGCGGAAATGAAAGAGGCGGCCAAAGCGCTCGACTTCGAGCGGGCCGCCCAGCTGCGCGATATTATTTTCGAATTGAAAGCGGAAGGGTGATGGCCGGGTGAACGGAATGAATAAAATTATCGTCAAAGGGGCGCGCGCCCACAACTTGAAAAACATTGACGTCGAAATCCCGCGCGGCAAGCTCGTCGTCTTGACCGGGCTGTCAGGGTCGGGGAAGTCGTCACTGGCGTTTGATACGATTTACGCGGAAGGCCAGCGGCGCTACGTCGAATCGCTGTCGGCGTACGCCCGCCAGTTTTTAGGGCAGATGGAAAAACCGGACGTCGATGCGATTGAAGGATTGTCGCCGGCCATTTCGATCGACCAAAAAACGACGAGCCGCAACCCGCGCTCAACCGTCGGCACGGTGACAGAAATTTACGATTACTTGCGGCTCCTGTTCGCCCGCATCGGCCGCCCTGTTTGTCCGACGCACGGCATTGAAATCGAATCGCAGACGATCGAGCAAATGGTCGACCGGCTGCTTGCTTATCCAGAGCGGACGAAAATGCAAATTTTGGCGCCGATCGTCTCGGGAAAAAAAGGGACGCACGCCAAGACATTGGAGGATATTCGCAAACAAGGGTATGTGCGCGTCCGCATTGACGGCGAGATGCGCGAGTTGACGGAGGACATTGAGCTTGAAAAAAACAAAAAACATTCGATTGATGTCGTCGTCGACCGGATTGTCATCAAGGACGGCATCGCCGCCAGGCTTGCCGATTCGTTGGAGACGGCGCTGAAGCTCGCCGACGGCAAAGTGGTCGTTGACGTGATCGGCGAGGGGGAGCTCTTGTTCAGCGAAAAGCACGCTTGTCCGTACTGCGGCTTTTCGATCGGGGAGCTTGAACCGCGCCTCTTTTCGTTCAACAGTCCGTTCGGCGCCTGCCCGGACTGCGACGGGCTCGGGGCGAAGCTCGAAGTGGATCTCGATTTGGTCATCCCGAACGATGAGCTGACGTTAAAAGAACACGCCATCGCTCCGTGGGAGCCGCAAAGCTCGCAATACTACCCGCAGCTGCTCGAAGCCGTGTGCCGCCATTACGGCATCCCGATGGACGTGCCGGTCAGAGATTTGCCGAAAGAGCAGCTCGATAAAATTTTGTACGGCAGCGGCGGTGAGCCGATTTATTTCCGCTATACGAACGATTTTGGCCAAGTGCGTGAACAATACATCGCATTTGAAGGCGTCGTTCGCAACATCGAGCGCCGCTACCGGGAGACAAGCTCCGATTACATTCGCGAGCAGATGGAAAAGTATATGGCGGAACAACCATGTCCGACATGCCAAGGCTACCGGCTGAAAAAAGAAAGCCTGGCCGTCTTGATCGGCGGCAAGCATATCGGTGAGGTCACTGCCATGTCGGTGACCGAGGCGCTCGCCTTTTTTGAAGGGCTCGAGCTGACCGAAAAAGAGGCGCAAATCGCCCGCCTTATTTTGCGTGAAATTCGCGACCGGCTCGGTTTTTTGCAAAACGTCGGCCTCGACTATTTGACGCTCAGCCGTTCAGCCGGCACGCTCTCCGGCGGCGAGGCGCAGCGCATCCGCTTGGCGACGCAAATCGGCTCGCGGCTGACGGGGGTGCTGTACGTCCTCGACGAGCCGTCGATCGGGCTTCATCAGCGCGACAACGATCGCTTGATCGCGACGTTGAAAAGCATGCGCGACCTCGGCAATACGCTCATTGTCGTGGAGCACGACGAGGATACGATGCTGGCCGCGGACTATTTGATTGACATTGGTCCGGGGGCGGGCATTCACGGCGGCGAGGTCGTCGCCGCCGGCACGCCGGAAGAGGTGATGGACAATCCGAACTCGCTCACCGGCCAGTATTTATCGGGGAAAAAATTCATCCCGATTCCGGCCGAGCGTCGCCGTCCGGACGGACGTTGGCTTGAGGTGGTCGGCGCGCGCGAGCATAACTTGAAAAACGTATCGGTGAAAATCCCGCTCGGCACGTTTGTCGCTGTCACCGGGGTGTCGGGCTCGGGCAAAAGCACGCTTGTCAACGAAGTGCTGTATAAGGCGCTGGCGCAAAAGCTCAACCGGGCGAAAGCCAAGCCGGGCGAGCATCGCGACATTCGCGGGCTGGAGCATCTCGACAAAGTCATTGACATCGACCAGTCGCCGATCGGCCGCACGCCACGGTCGAACCCGGCGACGTACACCGGGGTGTTTGACGACATCCGCGACGTGTTTGCCTCAACGAACGAAGCGAAAGTGCGCGGCTACAAAAAAGGGCGGTTCAGCTTCAATGTCAAAGGCGGGCGCTGCGAGGCGTGCCATGGCGATGGGATCATCAAAATTGAGATGCACTTTTTGCCGGACGTGTACGTCCCGTGCGAAGTGTGCCACGGCAAACGGTACAATCGCGAAACGCTTGAGGTGACGTATAAAGGGAAAAACATCGCCGATGTCTTGGACATGACGGTCGAAGATGCGCTCGACTTTTTCTCCTCGATCCCGAAAATCAAACGCAAGCTCGAGACGCTCTATGACGTCGGGCTTGGGTATATGAAGCTCGGTCAGCCGGCGACAACGCTCTCCGGCGGCGAGGCGCAGCGCGTCAAGCTCGCCGCTGAGCTTCACCGCCGCTCCAACGGCCGGACGCTCTACATTTTGGACGAGCCGACGACCGGGCTTCATGTCGATGACATCGCCCGGTTGCTTGACGTGCTCCATCGGCTCGTCGACAACGGTGATACCGTGCTTGTCATCGAGCATAATTTGGACGTCATCAAAACGGCGGACTATATTATTGATTTAGGCCCAGAGGGCGGCGACCGCGGCGGGCAAATCGTGGCCGTCGGCACGCCGGAAGAGGTGGCCGAGGTCGAGGCATCGCACACCGGCCGTTACTTAAAACCGATTCTCGAACGCGACCGGGCGCGCATGCAGGCGCAATATGAAGCGGCGAAGGCGTAAAGGCCTTGGCCGCTTTGGCATATGGGAGCCGGACGATTTGGAAAAGAGAAAAAACTTTGAAAAAGAGAAAAAGGAAACTTTTCCAAGCCGCGGGCGTATATAGTCGTATATACAAGGTAAAAGAGGATGGAAAGGGGATTTCCACTTGTCGACGAACAAAGTGTTGTCTGCGCTTTGTTATTTCAGCGTCTTTTTCGCGCCGTTTCTTTTGCCGATTGTCGTCTATTTTGTCGTGGAGGATGTGGAAGTGAAACATCATGCGAAGCGGTCGCTCGTGTCGCATTTGATTCCGGCCGTTACGATCCTCTTGTTCATTGCGTTGGCCGCGTCGCCGGTGCTGTTCGGCCATTGGGGCGAGGAATCGCTTCTTTTTGGCGGTGGGCTCGTCTGGCTTGGGTTCCTCGTTGCTGGGGCGGTGAATCTTGTTGTCATCGTTTGGAATGTCATAAAAGGGATTCAAGTGTTAAAATAAGAGAAAGCGTCCGTTTGCCAGCGATGCCGCGGCCCTGCTTTTTTGGGCCTGTCAAAAGGGATGGTCGGCGGGCGCGAGACTCGAATAAAGATGGTGATGGGATGCTCAATTGGTTGATCGGTGTGTTGATCAATACGGTGTTGCTCATGGCGATTGACGGCTATTTTGACGATATTCACTTCAGCGGCATCGGCGCGGCGTTTTTGGCGAGCGTCGTTTTGGCGGTGCTCAACGCCGTCGTGCGCCCGGTGCTCATCTTGTTGACGCTGCCGGTGACAGTGTTGACGCTCGGTTTGTTTTTGTTTGTCATTAACGCCATCACGCTCATGATGACTGCAGGGCTGATGGGCGATGCGTTTCAAATCGGCGGCTTTGGCACCGCGCTGCTTGCGTCGATCGTCTTGTCGTTTTTCCATTTGCTTGTGCAAAAAGCGGTGATCGAGCCGCTCCGCAACCGGTCGTAACGGGTTGCGGTTCATTGCCAAGCGGGTGGCGCCGTGTGTCCGCGAGGCGGATGCGGCAATGTTTCGCCGTTGGAGAAGCGATGCAGGAAAGATCGTTTCGGCTTGATGGATTGGGCGTGATCGGGACGGGGGAACCGTCCTTGTTTTGTTTTCTGCGGAATGTTTTCTTCAATGGCGAAACGAAACGTGCTACAATGAAAAAAGATGAGGAAAGGAGAGAAAGGCTGCGTATGCCGAAAGTGCGGACGAAAGACATCATTGAACAGTTCCAGCTCGAGCTTGTGAGCGGCGCGGAAGGCATTTACCGCCCGATTACGACGAGCGACTTGTCGCGGCCGGGGATTGAAATGGCCGGCTATTTCGCCTATTACCCCGCTGAGCGCCTGCAGCTGCTCGGGCGGACGGAACTGTCGTTTTATGAAACGTTGACGCCGGAAGAGAAACGGTCGCGGATGGAGCGGCTTTGCACCGACATTACGCCAGGCATCATCGTCTCGCGTGGATTGGAAGTGCCGCCGGAGTTGATCGAAGCGTCGGAGCGCCAGTCGGTGCCCGTGATGCGCTCGACGATGAAAACGACCCGCCTGTCCAGCCGGTTGACGAACTATTTGGAAAGCAAGCTCGCCCCCACGACCGCGGTGCACGGGGTGTTGGTCGATGTGTACGGCGTCGGGGTGTTGATCACGGGCAAAAGCGGCGTCGGCAAAAGCGAAACAGCGCTGGAGCTCGTCAAACGCGGCCATCGGTTGGTCGCCGATGACTGTGTGGAAATCCGCCAAGAAGATGAAGACACGCTCGTCGGCAGTGCGCCCGAGTTGATTGAACATTTGCTCGAAATTCGCGGACTTGGCATCATCAACATGATGACGCTGTTCGGCGCGGGGGCGGTGCGGACGCATAAGCGCATTTCGCTCGTCGTCGACTTGGAGCTTTGGGATCCGGAGAAGCAGTACGACCGGCTTGGGTTGGAAGAAGAGAAAGTGAAAATTTTGGATACCGAATTGCCGAAATTGACGATTCCGGTTCGTCCGGGGCGCAACTTGGCGGTCATCGTCGAAGTGGCGGCGATGAATTTCCGGCTGAAGCGGCTCGGGGTCAACGCGGCTGAGGAGTTTTCGGCGCGATTGAGCGACGCCATCGAAGACGGCGCGCACGATTACGACTGATGTTTCTTGCGTCAAAGGAATGGATCTCGTTTGGGCATGAAGCATAGGAGGTGGAAACGATGGAATCGACGATTCAGCCGCTCGACCGCGTGTTTTTGCATCTCGGTCCGATTACAATTTACTGGTACGGGGTCATTATCGGCACAGGCGTTTTGATCGGCTTGTGGCTCGCGACGCGCGAAGCGGTGCGGCGCGGCTTGCCGAAAGAGACGTTTGTCGATTTGGTGTTATTTGCCGTGCCGATCGCCATTGTCTGCGCGCGGGCGTACTACGTGCTGTTTGAATGGGACTATTATTCAAAGCATTTGTCAGAGATTCCAAAAATTTGGCAAGGGGGCCTCGCCATTCACGGCGGTTTGATTGGCGCGGTGGCGACGGGCGCGGTGTTCGCCCGCGCGCGCGGGCTGTCGTTTTGGAAGCTCGCCGACATTGCCGCGCCAAGCATCATTTTAGGCCAGGCGATCGGGCGCTGGGGCAATTTTATGAACCAAGAGGCGCACGGCGGCCCGGTGTCGCGCGCGTTTTTGGAGAGCTTGCATTTGCCTGACTGGATCATCAACCAAATGTACATTGACGGCCGCTATTGGCATCCGACGTTTTTGTACGAATCGCTTTGGAATTTGGCCGGTTTTTGTCTTTTGCTTTGGCTCCGGCGCGTCAACTTGCGGCGCGGCGAGCTGTTTTTGTCCTATTTGATTTGGTATTCCGTCGGCCGCTTTTGGATTGAAGGGATGCGCACCGACAGCTTGATGCTCGCCGGCAGCCTGCGCGCGGCGCAAGTCGTGTCCGTGACGCTCATCGTTTTGTCCGTCGCGCTTTGGATCGTGCGCCGGACAAAAGGCTGGGCGGACGCGCGCTATCGGGATGAATAGCCGTTTGAGGCGGCGAAACGTTGCGGACTTGTTCGGTTTGCGGGAAACCGCGATGAATGCAGCTCCTTCGCCGCCGCGCTTCGCAGCGGGAACAATCTTGTCGGGGAGCTGCATTCCCGCTTTTTTCGGTTAGGTGCGGACGGATGAACAAGATGCGGTGCGCGGCATCCAGAGAATCAAGGTTTCACCGCACCGCGGTGATCAAGGCAAGCAAAGGAGAGAGGAGACCATGACAGGAACGTTGCAGCGCGGTGTGCTCGCCGGGCTGAAGACATCGTGGGCGCTGGGGAAAATCATTTTCCCCGTGACGCTCCTGTTGGCGTTGCTACAGCCGACGCCGCTTTTTTCATGGATCATTGATGGGGTTACGCCGCTGATGAAATGGTTCGGCTTATCCGGCGATGCGGCTGTGCCGCTTGTGCTCGGCAATTTGCTTGGATTGTACGCGGCGATCGGGGCGATGCTGACGATCGAGTTGACGGTGAAGGAAGTGTTCATTCTCGCGGTCATGCTTTCCTTTTCTCACAACTTGATCGTCGAGTCTTCCGTCGCTTCGCGGACGGGTATGAGCGTTTGGCTCATGCTCGCCGTGCGCATTGGCTTGGCCGTTGTCTCCGGTTTGTTGATCGCCCATTTCTGGGATGGGGGGCAGGAGATCGCCCAATACGGGTTTGTCACGCATGAAGCCGCCCCGCCGTCCGGCTGGGGAGAGATCATCTTGGCGGCGCTGAAAAAAGCGGCCGCCGGCATTGTGCAGCTTGTCGCGATCGTCATTCCGCTCATGACGGTCATTCAAATTTTAAAAGAACGCCATTGGATCGAAGCCGTTTCGCGCTGGATGGCGCCGGCGACGAAGATGCTGGGCATGAGCGCGAACACATCGCTCACGCTCGCCGCCGGGTTTGTGTTCGGCTTGGCGTACGGGGCGGGGGTGATGATTCAGGCGGCGAAAGAAGACGGCGTCTCGAAGCGCGACTTGACGCTGGCGTTCATTTTTCTCGTATCTTGCCATGCGGTCGTCGAAGATACGCTCATTTTCGTCCCGCTTGGCATCTCTGTTTGGCCGCTGCTTTTCATCCGCTTGGTGACGGCCGTATTGCTGACAATGGCGGTGGCGTTCGTTTGGCGCCGCTTTGAACAACCGACTAGAAAGGAAGCCGCTTCATGACGATTCGCACCATTTTGTTTGATCTTGACGGCACATTGATTGATACGAACGAGCTCATCATCCAGTCGTTTTTGCATACGTTGGAGAAGTACTATCCGGGCCGTTACAAACGTGAGGACGTCCTGCCGTTCATCGGCCCGTCGCTCTATGAAACGTTCGGCTCGCTCGATCCGGAACGGGTCGAGGAGATGGTGAAGACGTACCGCACGTTCAACCACGCCCATCATGACGAACTGATTCGCGAGTTTGACACCGTGTATGAAACGATCGAAACGCTGCACCGCCATGGCTTCCGCCTCGGCGTCGTGACGACGAAAATGCACGACACCGCCCTGATGGGGTTAAGGAAAACGCGGTTGGAACCGTTTTTCTCGTGCGTCATCGGCCTTGATGACGTCACGCGGCCAAAGCCGGACCCCGAGCCGATTTACAAGGCGCTTGAGGTGCTGCAGTCAACACCGGACGAAGCGCTCATGGTCGGCGACAACTACCACGACATGTTGGCCGGCCAAAACGCTGGGGTGAAAACAGCCGGCGTCGCGTGGGCGATTAAAGGGCGCCAATATTTGGAACAATATAAACCGGACTATATGCTCGAGAAAATGAGCGACTTGCTCGCCATTGTCGGCATCAACGAATGAAAGGAGGAATCATCCTCCCGGTGAGACGAACGACCAAATACCCTGTCCAAGGAGCGAACTCGCTCTGGCAATTGTACCGCACCGTATCGTTTTGGAAAGTGCTGAAAAACGTCATCATCATTCAAATCGGGCGCTACACGCCGTTTTTGCCGCTAAAACGCTGGCTGTACCGCACGTTTCTCGGCATGAACATCGGCGAGCAAACGGCGCTCGCCTTTATGGTCATGCCGGACATTCTCTTCCCAGAAAAAATTCACATCGGCCGCAACTGCGTCATCGGCTACAACACGACGATTCTCGCCCACGAATATTTGGTTGACGAATACGATGATCGGCGCGAACTCGACCATTTTGCCCGGCGTGGTGATCGGCGACCGCGCCGTCGTCGCCGCCGGCACGGTCGTTCATCAAGACGTCCCGCCCGGAGCGATGGTCGCCGGCTGCCCGATGCGCATCGTTCGCCGGAGTGAACCGCCTTCCGATTGAACGGGGGCGGTTTTCCATTTTGGAATAGGAAAAAATGAAAGAAACGAAAAAACAGAGAGTCTGTTTTTTTTGCCCCCTATAAGTTAAACTTCCAGTTGGATTTATATAGGATCAATGATGAAAATATGAAACTTTAGGTGGCAGAACTAAAAATTGTTGGCTCTTCACCACAAAGTGTACTTGACGACGAAGTCCGCTCGCACTTCTGGGGAGTTGCAAGCCCCCACTTCAAGCGTTAGCGAAGTGGGGGTAGTTGACGTCTAACCTGTTTAGGTGAGAATGGGAATAACAACTTTCGGTGAAGGTGTATAAGAGAGAGTTCACAAGATGCAAAGTCAGCGAAACACGTAAAAAGCCGCCCCGTAAATGGGGCGGCTTTTCCTTTTGGACCGCGCATGCGGCGGTCAGTTGAAAAATATTTTTGGCCGCACTTGAGTTCAAGGAACTCAAAGGGCATTATTTATCGTATGCTTGTTTTCCGAATCTCATGCAAAGAAAATAATAAAGCATTTTGACAGAAGTGTCAAGAACGGTTTTCTGGATCTTTTCTAAGTTTAGTGTACATCCTACGGATTTTTTCGTCAATCAAGTCCATTTGTTCGCTTGTTAATTTGAAAACGCCGTCTTTTGCTTTTTTGGGTTTGAAAATGCGAATTACCAACAATATATAACACTAAAACATCGAATATTTTATAATATTCATCATTGAGCACCGTCTGATGTGAGATCGACACGCCCGCCGTGGATGTCCTTCATGGCTGCCTCCGTCATGCGGGAGAACATCACGAAGTTGACGTGGTACGTCAATACGAGCCCCCAGAATGTGCGGTGAAACGGCCATCCGGGACAAATCGACCTTCAGTTTGATGAGTGATGATGGAACCAAAGGGAGAAAGTCAAACAGGAACTCCCGGAATCGACACTGCAACTCGAAGGCTTGAGAATCTTGCTTGAAACGTCAGCGCTCCTTCTTGGTCATCCGGCGAAGATTGGCTTAGTAAAACGGGCAATCGTTGTTCTTGCACTTGTAGATGTGGTATTTTTTTGTGCTCTTTGATTTTCTCAAGCCGATTCTCGCCCACGAATATTTAGTGAACGAATACCGCCTCGATGATCGGCGCGAACTCGACCATTTTGCCCGGCGTGGTGATCGGCGACCGCGCCGTCGTCGCCGCCGGCACGGTCGTTCATCAAGACGTCCCGCCCGGGGCGATGGCCGCGGGTTGCCCGATGCGCATCGTCCGCACGAACGAACCGCCTTCCGAGTAACGGGGGCGGGTTTTTGTTTGCGGAGAGAAAAGATTCTGAAAAAATGGTAAAATGAATGAACAAACTATTTTTATGAAGTAAGAGTTCTCTGTTCCACGACGAAGGTTCTCTTTCGTATCCGGAAGCATGACTTCTTGTCGCTTCTACATATTCGACGATTCGGAGTTTTTTTGTGCCTTGGAGATTTCGTGAGCAGCCGTATGCACAAGGTGGAGCGAAATGGACAGGCGTTTCTTCGTCTGGAAGAGTCCTTATCCATTTTATTGCGGATGGCGCGTTTCCTCTTGACGCTGTGGACGCAAAGGAGTAAACTACTAATAACTTCACTTCTCTACCATATTAGCAAACTAAAGTATTTCCTAAAGTATTTCGATAAAGGGCGTGGGGACATGGCAAAAAAGTTGTTCATGTTTGAAAAACCGTTGGGCATGCGCGATACGCTGCCGTTTTTATATGAGTTGAAAAAGCAAGTGCGCTCGGTGATGGCGGAGGAAATTGAGCGTTGGGGGTATGAGTTTATTGAAACGCCGACGCTTGAGTATTATGAAACGGTCGGGGCGGCGTCGGCGATTGCCGATCATCGGCTGTTTAAGCTTCTCGACCAGCAAGGGCATACGCTCGTGCTGCGGCCCGATATGACGGCGCCGATCGCCCGGGTGGCGGCGTCAAGGCTTTATGACGACGGCAATCCGCTCCGGTTGGCGTACAACGCCAACGTGTTCCGCGCCCAGCAGCGCGAGGGCGGCCGGCCGGCGGAGTTTGAGCAGATCGGCGTCGAGCTGATCGGCGACGGCACGGTGGCTGCCGACGCCGAAGTCATCAGCTTAATGGTCGCGTTGTTGAAGCGCGTGGGGTTGGGCCGCTTTTCGGTGGCCATCGGCCATATCGGGTATGTCAATGCGCTGTTTTTGGAGATTTTAGGGAATGAGGAGCGGGCGAGTGTATTGCGCCGTTTTTTATATGAGAAAAATTACGTCGGTTACCGCGAACATGTGAAGTCGTGGCCGCTTTCGTCGATCGATCAAAAGCGGCTGTTGGATCTTCTTTCCTTGCGCGGCGGAACGGACGTGATCGAACAGGCGAAAACGCTCGTCACAAGCGAGGAGGGGCGGCGGGCGTCCGACGAGCTGGCGGCGCTCATGGCAGCGCTTCGGACGTATGGGGTGGCCGAGGCGGTGAAGCTCGATATGGCGCTTGTCAGCCATATGAGCTATTACACCGGCATTTTATTTGACGTGTACGCCGAGCAAGTCGGATTCCCGATCGGCAACGGCGGCCGGTATGATGATTTGCTGGCGAAGTTTTCCCGCCCGTCGCCGGCGACGGGGTTTGGCTTGCGCGTCGATCGGTTGATTGAGGCGATTGGGGAAACGGATGTGCGCGGCGACATCGAGTGCATCGTCTTTAGCCAAGAGCGGCTGGCGGAAGCGGTGGAGCTCGCCGAGGCGAAACGGGCGGAAGGCAAGCGCGTCGTCTTGCAGCACATTGCCGGCATTCGTGATATTGATGCCTACAGCCAGCGCTACCGGTCGATCGTCTATTTGCTTGGCCGCAGCGGGCAATGAATGCCGCAAAAAGAGGAGAACGTCTCGAACAGGAACGAATGGAACGGCTGTCGATGAGGCGGGAGATGGAACGGCTAAAGCCACGAGGGTGTCCGGCTGCGCTAGTTCGGCGAGAGGGAGAGTTTGGCGGAAAAGCGCCGCGTTTGCACATGACGACGAGCAGGGAGGAAGAGTGATGCTGACGATTGCCATGCCAAAAGGGCGCATTTTTGATGAGGCGGTCGAGCTGCTGCGGCGGGCGGATTATGTGCTGCCGCCGGAATTTGACGAGTCGCGCAAGCTCGTCATTGACGTGCCGGAGGAGCAGATGCGCTTTATTTTGGCGAAACCGATGGATGTCGTCACCTATGTCGAACATGGGGTGGCGGATTTGGGCATAGCGGGAAAAGATGTCTTAATGGAGGAAGAACGGAACGTCTATGAGCTGCTCGATTTGCACATCAGCCGCTGCCATTTGGCGGTCGCCGGGCTGCCCGGTGCCAAGATGAATGAAATCGCGCCAAGGGTGGCGACGAAATATCCAAACATCGCGTCGACGTATTTTCGCGAACAAGGTGAGCAAGTTGAGATCATCCGCCTAAACGGCTCGATCGAGCTCGCCCCGCTGATCGGCCTTGCCGACCGGATCGTCGATATCGTTTCGACCGGACGGACGTTGAAAGAAAACGGGCTTGTCGAGCTGGAACGAATCGCCGAGGTGACGTCGCGCCTGATTGTCAACCCGGCGAGCTACCGGCTAAACGGCGGGGACATTGAGCGGTTGGTCGACCGATTGGCGGCGGTGATTCCACAACCATAGAAAAAGATGGAAACGGGCGGTTGTCCGCAGAGAGCTTGATGGAGGCTCGGCGCGGCGTTGGCGGAACGGCGTCCGCGGCGCTGATGGGGGCTTGGTGGAGGAAAACGGATCGATGCCATAGAAAGGGGAGCGAACGATGAAAATCGAACGGATCCGAGGTGGCGTGTCGCTAAGGCGGACGATTGAAAGCGGAACGGAGGAGCAGCGGCGTGCGGTGCTCGATATCATCGCCGCTGTGCGCGCCCGCGGCGACGAAGCGCTGAAAGAATACACGGAACGGTTTGACGGCGTCCGCTTGGATTCGCTCAAGGTGACGGAAGCGGAACTGGAGCGGGCGCATGCGGCGATGGACGCGGAGATGCTTCAGATCATTCGCGAAGCGGCGGCCAACATTCGCGCCTATCATGAGCGGCAAAAGCGCTCATCATGGTGGATGACGAACGAAGACGGCACGATTCTCGGGCAGAAGGTAACGCCGCTTGATGCGGTCGGATTGTACGTGCCGGGCGGGACGGCCGCTTACCCGTCGTCTGTGCTCATGAACGTCATTCCCGCACAAGTGGCGGGAGTGAAGCGGATTGTCATCACCTCGCCGCCAAACCAAGACGGCGCGCTTCCGGCTGGCGTGCTGGCGGCGGCCTATGAACTTGGGGTGACGGAAATTTACAAAGTCGGCGGCGCGCAGGCGATCGCCGCGCTCGCGTACGGGACGGAAACGATCCGGCCGGTTGACAAAATTTTCGGGCCGGGCAATATTTATGTCGCATTGGCGAAGCGGGAAGTGTTTGGGCATGTGGCGATCGACATGATCGCCGGGCCGAGCGAAATTGTCGTGCTCGCCGATGAGACGGCGCATGCGGATGAGATTGCGGCCGATTTGTTGTCGCAAGCCGAGCATGACGTGCGGGCGTCAGCGATTTTGGTGACGCCGTCGATGAAATTGGCGCTGGCGGTGGCGAGTGAAGTCGAACGACAGCTTGAAACGCTGCCGCGCCGCGGCATCGCCCAAGCGGCGCTTGAGAACCATGGCGCCATTTACGTCACGGAGACGCTTGAGGAAGCGGTCGATGTCGTGAACGAACTGGCGCCGGAGCATTTGGAAGTGATGACGGCCGAACCACTCGCGCTATTAGGGAAGCTCCGCCATGCAGGGGCGATGTTTTTCGGCCGCTTCAGCTCCGAGCCGGTCGGCGACTATTTCGCCGGGCCGAACCACGTGCTGCCGACGAACGGGACGGCAAGGTTTTCAAGTGGTTTGAGTGTCGATGAGTTTGTGAAAAAATCAAGCGTGATCGTTTACAGCGATGCGGCATTGGCACAACACGGCGGCAAAATCGCCGCGTTTGCCCGCCTCGAGGGGCTCGAGGCGCACGCGCGCGCCGTTGAGATGCGGCTGAAGAAGGGGGAATGAACGATGGCAAGGGAAGCGACGGTCGCGAGAACGACGAACGAGACGAGCATTGAGCTGCGTTTGGCGATTGATGGTGAAGGAAAAGCCGAACTGGAAACGGGCGTGCCGTTTTTGACCCATATGCTCGATTTGTTTGCGAAACACGGCCAGTTCGATTTGCGCATTGACGCCAAAGGCGACACGCATATTGACGACCACCATACGACGGAAGACATCGGCATTTGCCTCGGGCAGGCGATCAAGGAAGCGCTTGGCGACAAAAAAGGAATCAAGCGGTACGGCAACGCGTTTGTGCCGATGGATGACGCCTTGGCGCAAGTTGTGATCGACTTGAGCAATCGCCCGCATTTTGAGTTTCGCGGCGAGTTTCCGGCAGCGAAAGTCGGCGCGTTCGATGTTGAGCTCGTCCATGAGTTTTTATGGAAACTGGCGCTTGAAGCGCGCATGAACTTGCATGTCATCGTCCATTACGGGCGCAATACGCACCATATGATCGAAGCGGTGTTTAAAGCGCTCGGGCGGGCGCTCGATGAAGCGACGATGATCGACCCGCGCGTCAAAGGCGTTCCGTCGACAAAAGGGATGCTGTAGCCGATGGAGTGGGGCGCCCCCCGTGGGGAAAGAGTTCCGCAGGCGCAGGAAAGGCGGTCGGATCGAGGCAGCGCTTCCTGCGGGAAAAGCTCCATGGATGCAGGAAAGGCGACCGGATGCCAAGGAGAGGTTTGCACATGGAAGGAGCGCCGTAAAAAAGCATGCCGCCATACCGTTGTTCATTGAACAAGGGGATGGGCATGGATCAGGGAAGAAAGGAATGGGATGACGATGATCGGGATCATCGACTATGGCATGGGCAACTTATACAGCGTCAGCAAAGCGCTCGAGCGGCTCGGCTGTCCGTATGTCCTAAGCGGCGACAAAGAGGAGCTCGAGCAGGCGCGCGGGCTGATTTTGCCCGGTGTCGGCTCGTTTCGCGATGCGATGCACATTTTGCGTGAAACCGGGTTGGCCGATTTCATCCGTGCGGCGGCTGAAAACGGCACGCCGCTGCTTGGCATTTGTTTAGGGATGCAGCTGTTGTTTGACGAAAGCGAGGAAAACGGGCCGACCAAAGGGCTTGGGCTTTTGCGCGGCCGCGTCGTCCGCTTTCCGGGTGTGACGAAAACGGGTGAACGGTATAAAGTGCCGCATATGGGCTGGAACCGGCTCCGTTTCCATCGCCCGTCGCCGCTTCTTCATGGCGTCGAGGAAGGGCATGTGTATTTTGTCCATTCGTATTACGTCGTCCCGGGCGATGAGGACGTCGTGCTCGCGAGCAGCGAGTATGACGTGGACGTTCCGGCGGTTGTCGGGCGCGGCAACGTCTGGGGCACGCAGTTTCATCCCGAAAAAAGCGGGGCGGTCGGCATGCGCATCTTGAACAATTATGTCGGCATCGTCACGGGAAGGGGGAATCGCTGATGGCGGCGTTTACGGTGTATCCGGCGATCGATATGCGCGGCGGCAAATGCGTCCGCCTGCTGCAAGGCGATTACAGCAAAGAAACGGTGTACGGCGATTCGCCGGTCGCGATGGCCGAGCAATTCGCGGCCCAAGGGGCGGAGTGGATTCATATGGTCGATTTGGACGGGGCGAAAGAAGGGCGGCGCGTCAACGACCGGTTTGTCATTGAAGCGGCCCGCCTGGGCGTCAACGTGCAAGTCGGCGGCGGCATCCGGACGGAAGAGGATATCGTGCATTATTTAGAAAATGGGGTCGCCCGCGTCATTTTAGGAAGCGCGGCCATTGCCGATCCGCCGTTTGTGAAAAAGATGCTCCAAACATACGGCCGCCGCATCGTGATTGGCATTGACGCCCGCGACGGCTTCGTGGCGACGGAAGGGTGGCTGGCGACGTCCAACGTGAAAGCGGAAGAACTCGGGCGGATGCTCGCCGAGGCGGGGGCGGAGACGTTTGTCTTTACGGACATTGCAACGGACGGCACGCTGTCGGGCCCGAACATCGCCGCCGCGGTCCGGTTGGCCGAGGCGACGGGAAAAGAAGTGATTGCTTCTGGCGGCGTCAGCTCGCTTGACGATTTGCGCGCGCTCTGCCAATATGCTGGACAAGGCATCGGTGGGGCGATCGTCGGCAAGGCGCTTTATACGAATCAGTTTACGCTTGCGGAAGCGTTAAAGGCGGTGAGCGAGCGATGATCACGAAACGCATCATCCCGTGCCTCGATGTGAAAGACGGCCGCGTCGTCAAAGGAGTGCAGTTTGTCCAGCTGCGCGATGCCGGCGATCCGGTGGAGCTCGCGAAGGCGTACGATGAGCAAGGGGCGGACGAGCTCGTCTTTTTGGACATTTCCGCTTCCCATGAAGGGCGGAAAACGATGGTCGATGTCGTCGAGCGCGTCGCTGCCGAGCTCGCCATTCCGTTTACGGTCGGCGGGGGGATTCATTCGCTTGACGATATGAAGCGGATGCTGCGCGCGGGCGCGGACAAAGTGTCGCTCAACACCGCCGCGGTGCTCCATCCGGCCTTGATCGCGGAAGGGGCGGACTTTTTCGGCTCGCAATGCATCGTCGTCGCCATTGACGCGAAATACGATGAAACGCTTGGTTCATGGCGCGTCTATACGCACGGCGGCCGCAACGCCACGAATTGGGAAGTCGTCGCTTGGGCGCAGGAAGGGGTCCGTCTTGGCGCCGGGGAGATTTTGCTGACGAGCATGGATGCCGATGGCGGCAAAAACGGCTTTGATATTGCCTTGACGCGGCGGGTGAGCGAAGCGGTCAGCGTTCCGGTCATTGCGTCCGGCGGCGCCGGCAAGGCCGAGCATTTCCTCGAAGCGTTTGCGGAAGGGAAGGCAGACGCGGCGCTCGCGGCTTCGATTTTCCACTACAAAGAGACGTCGGTTGGGCAAGTGAAAGCGTACTTAAAAGAAAAAGGGGTGAACGTGCGATGACGGCGGACATTCGCTTTGACGAAAAAGGGCTGGTGCCCGCGATCGTCCAAGATGCGCAAAGCAAGGAAGTGCTCACGCTCGCCTATATGAACAAAGAGTCGCTCGAAAAAACATTGGAGACGGGCGAAACGTGGTTTTACAGCCGCTCGCGCCAAGAGTTGTGGCATAAAGGGGCGACATCTGGAAACGTGCAGCGCGTTGTCGACATCCGCTACGACTGCGACGCCGATGCGCTGCTTGTGCTCGTCGAGCCGGCGGGTCCGGCGTGCCATACGGGCGCGTATTCGTGCTTTTCCCGCTCGCTGGACGGCGCGGCGCGCGCGCCGCAGGCCGACCGGTTCGCCATTTTGAACAAGCTCGAACAGATCATCGCCAAGCGCGACGCCGAACGGCCAGAAGGGTCGTACACGACGTATTTGTTTGAAAAAGGCGTCGATAAAATTTTGAAAAAAGTCGGCGAAGAAGCGGCCGAAGTGATTATTGCGGCGAAAAACCGGAGTCATGACGAGCTGAAATGGGAAGCGGCTGATTTGTTGTACCATTTGCTTGTGCTGTTGCGGGAACAAAAGCTGCCGCTTGACGCCGTGCTGGCAACGCTTGCCGAGCGGCACGCACAAAAAACGGAAGCAGCGGAACAAACCTAATCGTAAGCCGATGGTTGGCGAAGGCTTGTTCACGGGGACGATTGGAAACGGAGGAATGGGAAAACGGGATGCCCGCCACTCAGACTGCCGGGCTCATGGCTCGCGTGAGCGAACCGCGGAGGCAGCCGGAGGGCGGGGCATCCTTTTTTGACGTCTCCGCCGTTTGGCGGACGGCGATGGCGCGGCTGCCATGTTTTTGAGCTGAGTTTTGTTGTTTGTTTCAGCGGCCAATATGATATACTGTTGTTCGACGAATTTTACGGACAACGGAGGACAGAATGGGAAAACAACTGAAGCAGTCATCACGAAAAGCGACGATTGTGCCGTTTATCCAGAACGGAGAGTATTTTTTCAAAAAAGGAATGAAAGCATACGATCGGGGCGATTTGCATAAGGCGAGGAAGTATTTCGAGCGCGCCGTCCGTTTGGATGAGCGCGATGCGTCGTTTGCCCTGCAGCTGGCGCTAGTATTGTCCGAACTTGGTGAATACCAGTTTTCAAACCAATGGCTGTTCAAAATTATTCATGATCTCGATGAAACGATGGACGACTGTTTGTATTTTTTGGCGAACAATTTCGCCTGCCTCGGCTTGTTCCGCGAGGCTCGGCAATACGCTGAACAGTACTTGGCGAATGAGCCGGACGGGGAGTTTGCCGACGATGCCGCCGACTTGCTTGAGCTGCTTCGGCTCGATGGTCCGGAATGGACGGAGGAGCAGGAAGACCTTATGGCGCTCGAGGATCGCGCCCGCCGGTTGCTTGAGGAGGAGCGGTTTGCGGAAGCGATTGAGGCGCTCGAGGCGATTGTCGCCCGCTATCCGGACGTGTGGGCGGCGCACAACAACCTGGCGCTTGCGTATTTTTACAGCGGCCAGGTCGAGAAGGCAAAAGAGAAGCTGGAGAATGTGCTTGAGCGCGACCCCGGCAACTTGCATGCGCTTTGCAATGCGCTCGTTTTCGCGTATTACTTGCATGATCAGGAGCAAGTCTCTTCCCTTTGCCGGACGCTCGCCGGGCTTTATCCGTTTTTCCATGAGCATCAATACAAGCTCGGGGCGACGTTCGCGCTTGTCGGACGGTTCGATTTGGCGTTCCGCTGGCTGCACCGCCTGTACAAAAGCGGCTTTCGCGGCGACGGGCCGTTTTACTACTGGCTCGCCTGCACCGCCTACCATACGGGGCATGAATCGCTCGCTCGGAACATGTGGGAAGAGTTTCTCGTGTTTCATCCGGAAAAGCGCGGCGAGGAGCCGTGGGCTGTTCCGTCGTTCGACGAAGCGTTTGCCCGCATCATCCGCTGGATTGAGCAGGAAGGATTGGCTGACCAGTTGTACGGCTTATATTTGTTCAGCCGCTCGAAGCAAGCGGAGGAAACGGCCATGTCGCTGGCGGTCTGCCGCTTGTTGCCGGCCGACCCGCGCTTGCGTCCATTCATCGACTCGTTTTTATTTGGCTTGACCGACGGCCCGTCCGCCCGGGCGGGGAACGTCGGCCGCATGGTCGATGCGCTTTCGGCAAATAATGAAGAAAAGGAAGCACTCTGCCGCTTTGCGTTTGCGATTGCCGTCCATCCGCTGGCCGATGGCGAACGGTTTGCGAACGGAGCGGCGTGGGCGGCGGCGATTGAATACATGTGGCGCCGCCAGCAAGGAGAGAAAGTGACGCAAAAAGAGATGGCGGCCAAATACGGCGTCTCGGCGGCAACGGTGGGAAAATATGTGCAAAAAGCGCGCCAACTATGGTCATGAGCAAATCAATAGACAGGGCGAACCGACTTCTATACGATGAAAATGGAAGGATTCTCGAGCGAAGGAGTGGACGGTGTGGCAGAGGAAAAAATTTACGATGTCATTATCGCCGGAGCTGGCCCGGCGGGGCTGACGGCGGCTGTCTATACATCTCGCGCCAATTTGTCGACCTTGATGATCGAGCGCGGCGTCCCGGGCGGGCAGATGGTGAATACCGAAGAAGTGGAAAACTACCCGGGCTTTGAGACGATTTTAGGGCCGGAATTGGCGACGAAAATGTTTGAGCATGCGAAAAAATTCGGCGCGGAATACGCTTACGGCGATGTGAAAGACATCATCGACGGCGAGGCGTACAAAACGGTCATCGTCGGCGACAAAGAGTACAAGGCGCGCGCCGTCATCATCGCCACCGGGGCGGAATACAAAAAGCTCGGCGTGCCAGGGGAAGCGGAGCTCGGCGGCCGCGGCGTGTCGTACTGTGCGGTGTGCGACGGGGCGTTTTTTAAAGGAAAAGAACTGGTGGTCGTCGGCGGGGGCGACTCGGCGGTCGAAGAAGGGGTGTATTTGACGCGCTTTGCCAGCAAAGTGACGATCGTCCATCGCCGCGACAAGCTGCGGGCGCAAAAAATTTTGCAAGACCGGGCGTTTGCCAATGAAAAAATTGACTTCATCTGGAATCATACGGTAAAACAAATCAACGAAAAAGACGGGAAAGTTGGCAGCGTGACGCTTGTGCATACGCAAACGGGCGAAGAACGTGAATTTCCGTGCGACGGCGTGTTCATTTACATCGGGATGGTGCCGCTCTCGAAGCCGTTTGCGAGCCTTGGCATCACGAATGAAAACGGCTATATTGTGACGAACGAGAAAATGGAAACGAAAGTACCGGGCATTTTCGCTGCCGGCGATGTGCGGGAAAAAACGCTCCGGCAAATCGTGACGGCCACCGGCGACGGCAGCATCGCTGCGCAAAGCGCCCAGCATTACGTTGAGGAACTGAAAGAAAAGCTCCATAAGCAAGGAGTCAGCTGATCCGGTAACCAAATCGCAATCAAATCGTAATGGTTATTTAACCCAGATGTAACACGAGCGCAACACATTTGTCGTATGCTATAAGTAAGCAATTGACCCCCTTTTATATAGATCCTTTTTGGCGCGGGCATTTGTCCGCGTCTTTTTTTGTCTGGCGCTCGCTGGGCGCGAAAGGCGTTGGCCGGGCGGAGTGCGGGAAGGCCGCCGGCGTTTTGACAGACGGGCGTTTTCCAACGGTTTGAAGGTGGAGCGGCCTAGCCATTTATGGTAAAATAAAAACAATGAGATGCGCGCAACAGTTGGGGGGAACGACTTGCAACGGGTAACGAATTGCGTACTATATAAAGACGGCCGCGTGTTGCTTTTGCAAAAACCAAAGCGCGGGTGGTGGGTCGCCCCAGGCGGCAAAATGGAGCCCGGTGAAACGGTGCGTGAAGCTTGCATTCGTGAATACCGGGAAGAGACGGGCATTTATTTGAAAAATCCGAGGCTCAAGGGCGTTTTTACGATCGTGATGAAAAACGGGAATGAAACGGTGTCGGAGTGGATGATGTTTACGTTTTTCGCCGACGACTTCATCGGCGAAAACGTGCCGTCTTCCGAAGAAGGGACGCTCGCTTGGCATGAGGTTGAAGCGCTGTCCACGTTGCCGATGGCCCCAGGAGACTACCATATTTTAGAATACGCTGTCAAAGGCGAAGGGGTCATGTACGGAACGTTTGTATATACGGAGGAGTTTGAGCTGCTTTCATATCGTCTTGATCCAAGTTAGCGGAAGGGGAGCAGAAAAATGGGGAAACACGGGGCGCAGCAACCGATTCAACTCGTCATCATCACCGGCATGTCCGGGGCGGGCAAAACGGTGGCGATCCAAAGCTTTGAAGACCTCGGCTTTTTTTGCGTCGACAACTTGCCGCCGACGCTGTTGCCGAAGTTTTTGGAGCTTGTGAAAGAGTCCGGGAATAAAATGAATAAAGTCGCGCTCGTCATGGATTTGCGCAGCCGCGACTTTTTCGACCACTTGTTTGCCGCGCTCGATGAGTTGGCCGGGCAGGCGTGGATTATGCCGCAAATTTTGTTTTTGGATGCGCAAGACTCGACGCTTGTGGCCCGCTATAAAGAAACGCGGCGGACGCATCCGCTCGCGCCGAATGAGCCGCCGCTTGAAGGCATCCGCCTGGAGCGGAAACTGCTTGAGGAGCTCAAAGGGCGGGCGCAAATCGTTTATGACACGACTGGGCTCAAGCCGCGCGAACTGCGGGAGAAAATCGTCCGCCAGTTTTCATTGCACGCCCAGTCCGGCTTTACGGTCAACGTTATGTCGTTTGGATTTAAATACGGCATCCCGATTGACGCTGACTTGGTGTTTGATGTCCGCTTTTTGCCGAACCCGCACTACATTGAGCATATGCGGCCGAAAACCGGGCTCGATGAGGAAGTGGCGTCATATGTGCTCAAATGGGGAGAAACGCAAAAGTTTTTGGAAAAGCTGATTGATTTGCTGGCGTTTATGCTGCCGTATTACCAGCGCGAAGGAAAAAGCCAGCTGGTGATCGCCATCGGCTGCACGGGCGGTCAGCATCGTTCCGTGGCGCTCGCTGAGCATATCGCCCGCCATTTTTCCGCCGATTATAAAACGGTTGTCTCGCACCGGGACATGGAGAGGAGAAAGGAAGCGCATCGATGAGAGACAAACGAGCAGCGAAGATCGTCGTCATCGGCGGCGGCACTGGGCTTCCCGTCCTGCTTCGGGGTCTGAAACAGCACGATCTTGACTTGACGGCTATCGTCACCGTCGCCGATGACGGGGGGAGTTCCGGGCGGCTCCGGGATGAACTGCACATCCCGCCGCCTGGGGATGTGCGCAACGTGCTCGCCGCGCTGTCTGATGTCGAACCGCTTATTGTTGAGCTGTTTCAACACCGTTTTCAAAACGGCAACGGCTTATCGGGACACTCGCTCGGCAATTTGATTTTGGCGGCGCTCACATCGATCACCGGCGATTTTGTGAAGGCGATCCGCGAAATGAGCAAAGTGTTGAACGTGCGCGGCCAAGTGTTGCCGGCGGCGAACAAAAGCGTCGTGTTGCACGCGGAAATGGAAGATGGTACCATTGTTTCGGGCGAGTCGAAAATTCCTGGCGCGGGGAAAAAAATTAAGAGGGTGTTTTTAACCCCGGAAGATATTGAACCGTTGCCGGAGACGACCGCCGCCATCCGCGGCGCCGACTTGATTGTCATCGGCCCGGGGAGTCTGTACACAAGCATTTTGCCGAACTTGCTCGTGCCGAAAATCGGGCAGGAAGTGTGCAAGGCGAAGGCGAAAAAAGTCTATATATGCAACATTATGACCCAGGCCGGCGAGACGCCGCACTATACGGTGAGCGACCATGTGAAGGCGCTTCATGACCATCTTGGCGTCCCGTTTTTGGATGCTGTCATCGTCAACAGCGGGGCGATTCCAGAATCCATCCGCCGCCGGTATGAAGAGGAGCGGGCCGAGCCGGTGCGTGACGACAGCAGCGGGCTTTCGTTGCAAGTCATCCGCGACGATATTGTCACGTACGAGGATGGGGTCATTCGCCATAATACAGGGAAAGTCGCCGCCCTCCTTCTCGGGCTGCTTCCCCGCTGCTAGACGGCGGGCGCTGTGTGCTTGGTCCGCATACGCATAGGCCAAGGAGACGGGGCGCGAGGGGCGGCGGCCGCATGGCCGCGCCGAGAGTTGGGCACCTCCAACCGGCCGGTACGGGAGCGAATGGAGGTGGAACGATCATGTCTTTTGCGTCCGAAACGAAGAAGGAGCTGACGAATTTAGAGGTCAAGCGCTGCTGCTTGCGGGCCGAGCTGTCGGCGCTGTTGCGCATGAACGGCTCACTGGCGTTTTCCGGCGGGCGGATGGCGGTCGATGTCCAAACGGAAAATGCGGCGATCGCCCGGCGCATTTATACGCTGTTGAAAAAAGGGTATGACGTCGCGGTTGAGCTGTTTGTCCGCAAAAAAATGCGTTTAAAGAAAAATAACGTGTATATCGTCCGCATTACCGACGGCGCCGCCCCGCTGCTCCGTGATCTTTGCATTTGGAACGGCGATTTTTCGTTCATTCATGACATCGATCCGGAACTTGTCAAGAAAAAGTGCTGCAAGCGCTCGTATTTGCGCGGTGCGTTTTTGGCCGGCGGCTCAGTCAACAATCCGGAGACGTCCTCGTATCACTTGGAGATTTTTTCTTTGTACGAGGATCATAACCGCTCTTTATGTGAACTGATGAACAGCCACTTTTTTTTAAATGCGAAAACGTTGGAACGGAAAAAGGGGTTTATTACGTATTTAAAAGAGGCGGAGAAAATTGCCGAGTTTTTGAACATCATCGGCGCTCACCAGGCGCTGCTCCGCTTTGAAGACATCCGCATCGTCCGCGATATGCGCAACTCGGTCAACCGGCTTGTCAACTGCGAGACGGCCAATTTGAACAAGACGATCGGCGCTGCACTCCGTCAAGTCGAAAACATCCGCTACATCGACGAGACGATCGGCCTCGACGCCTTGCCAGCGAAGCTGCGGGAAATCGCGAAGCTTCGCATCGAGCATCAAGACGTGACGCTGAAAGAGCTTGGCGAGATGGTCGCCGGCGGCAAAATCAGCAAATCCGGCATCAACCATCGACTGCGCAAAATCGATGAGATCGCGGAGCGGCTGCGGGCGGGAAAGCCGGTCGACTTCCATAAATCGCTGTAAAGGGGAGATGGAGAATGGTGGAAAGACAAGTCGAAGTGAAATTGAAAACCGGGCTGCAGGCGCGCCCGGCGGCGTTGTTTGTCCAAGAGGCAAACCGTTTTTCCGCTGATGTGTTTTTAGAAAAAGACGGGAAACGGGTGAACGCGAAAAGCATTATGGGCTTGATGAGCCTCGCCATCGGCCATGGAGCGGTGGTCACGCTCATTGCCGACGGTCCGGATGAGCAAGAAGCGATCGAAAAGCTCGCCGCCTATGTGCAAAAAGAAAAGTGAGTGGTGCGCCGGAACGACCGTCGGTGCGTTCGCGGGCAAATATGAGACAAGGCTGCTCCGTTTCCGAAGCAGCCTTTATTGTTTCGGCTTATTTTTCGTCCGAACGCGTCAGCACCCGGTCGATAATGCCATATTCCATCGCTTTTTGCGCTGTCATGAAGTTGTCGCGGTCCGTATCGCGTTCGATCACTTCGATCGGCTGGCCGGTGTTTTCCGCCAAAATGCGGTTCAGTTTGTCGCGCAAGAACAAAATGCGCTTCGCGGCGATTTCGATTTCCGTCGCTTGCCCTTGGGCGCCGCCGAGCGGTTGGTGGATCATTACCTCGCTGTTCGGAAGGGCAAACCGTTTTCCTTTGGCGCCAGCCGCCAGCAGAAACGCCCCCATCGATGCCGCCATGCCGATGCAAATCGTCGATACGTCCGGCTTAATGAACTGCATCGTGTCGTAAATCGCCAAGCCGGCCGTGATCGAACCGCCCGGGCTGTTGATGTACAAGGAAATGTCTTTGTCCGGGTCTTCCGCCGCCAAAAACAGCAGCTGCGACACGATCGAGTTGGCCACTTGGTCGTCGATCGGGCTGCCGAGGAAAATGATCCGGTCTTTCAACAACCGCGAATAAATGTCATACGCCCGTTCCCCGCGGTTCGTCTGTTCAATGACCGTCGGAATCAAATACATCCAAAACGCCTCCTTTTCCCTTTCATAAAGTATGTACGCCTTCATCATACACGAATGGTCAATGAAGGTCAAACAAAATGCCCTCTTCCCGCCAGTTATATATATTCGCGAACGACGGCGAACATCCCTCTTTTCATCATAACCGCTTTTTCATTTTTTAAACCACTGTTTTCCGCCGCCTCTGCAACCGGGGCGAAGAACCGCGGCCGTCGGTGCAGGCGATAAGGTGTGGAATGGGCGCCCAATTTTTCCTCTTTTTTTATTGCATTTTCCCCTTGCATTTTTTTTCGATCCTGCTATAATAGAACATGCAACAGAACGGAACAGCAAAACAATCAATCGATATGCCCTCGTAGTGTAGTGGATAGCACGAGAGATTCCGGTTCTCTTAGCGTGGGTTCGAATCCTGCCGAGGGCGCTACTTGTATCCGACCCGTTCGGATCAGAATTCCTAAACTCCTTGATACGACCGCGTTTGCGGTCGTTTTTCATTTTTGGGGAATCCCGAAAAAAACGATAGAATCCGAAAAAATTTTGCACGAATTTTGCACGGCTATTTGGTACGATCCAGTTCCGCCATCGCGAGACGACCTGCCGGGATTCTTTTTGTTCCATCTCATCTAAAATATGCGAGTACGTTTGCAGAGTAGTGACAATATGGCGGAACGGGAAACGAGTTTGGAGCAGCTGGCTTCGATTCGGTTTCGCCAACCGTCGATCACGATTCGGACCTTGTCCGCAGACAAAGCGTATGGCGCCACGGAGTATCTGGAAGCGCTCTTTCTTCATCCAGACTACAGTTGCAAATGATTTGTGTACCTCTTCAAGTGGTGTTCAGACAATGATTGAACGGTCGGAGAAAAAATAAAAAAAACGTATAAACGAAAGCCTCTTCTGCTGCCTTTGCGAGTGAAGAGGCTTTTTATAATGTATTTATCGGTCGGTAGCGCCAAGATGCTTCTTTAATGCTTCTTGAAGAATTTGGGAGTAGTTCACGTTATGTTCTTTCGCTAGATCATCAAGCCATTTCGGGATAGTCAACGTCTTTTTAACGGCTCTGTTTTCCATTTCATGTCTAAAAGGTGGCATCCATACCTCGATGAACACGATTACTTGATTGTTTTCTGTTTGAATTTCCGATACTTTTGAAGGCTCAGGAATCTCTTCATTTTCCTGTTCCAAGCCGTATAAGTGTAATGCCATCGCCTCTTTAGCCATTTTAAAAGCGTCTTCTTCTGTATCTCCGCAAGTAAAGCAGCCAGGAAGATCAGGAAACTCAACAGATATTCCATCGCTGCTGTAATCGAAAATAGCTGGATAAATATAGCGGTCTTTTTTGTGCATATATGTTAACCTCCTTTAGGGGGCTTATAATAGTCCCGCCTGTTTGAGTATGCTTTTTACTGTTTTGATCGGTAAGTTTTTCTTTGGATGGGGGATGGTTACTAGTCCAGGTTTACTGGGATGTTTAAACTGATGATGACTGCCACTTGTTCTTACTATGTACCACCCATCTTGTTGTATGATTTTTATTAATTCCTTTGAAGAGTAACTCTTCATTTCCCTCCCTCCTTAATTACATTATAACACGTATTTTAACACGTATAAACAGTTTTTAATCAATTTTTTGTTTTTTGTCGTGTAAATGCCACTAATAAGTGAAAGGTGCAAACCGAATCCTCCTTCCGTTGCGTCACCCGATTGGGCGGCGTTTTTTATTTAGGTGAGGTGATACACGTGTAGAAGTTGCACGAGGTATTGAACGATAACAAAAGCTAAACCACATGAAGAAAAAGGACAGAATGACCTGGGGCGACTGGATGGAGATCATGGGGTCCGGCGCGATACGTATAAACGAGTGCGCGGGGCGGTGAGGAGGAAATGGGAAGGAATAAAGACCCTTAGGTTAAAAAACATATACTTGGTATATGGTTATAATCCTGCCGAGGCAAAACAGCCGCCTAGGAGGCTGTTTTTCTTTTAGATCAGCAGCGGACGCGCCGCTTTCCTCGAGAGGGTTCCCAAATCAAGGGCTCGGGCGGGGCATTGGGTTTTTTCGTCTGAACAGGCGCCGGTTCGGGCGGTCGACAAGGCCGCTTTCCGCCGTCAAAAATTTCTCCTACCCCCTCCTGCTCCCGTCGTGTACAATAAAAGAAAGGGAGGCGTGACGATGAGGGCGGAGTTATGGCAAGAGCAGCGGCTGCAGCTGTCGCTGACAAAGGAACTGGTGCAGGCGATTGAACTGTTGCAATATTCCGCAGTGGATTTGGAAGCGTTTTTATATGAACAGTCGCTGGAAAACCCGTTTTTGGAAATTCGCCGCACTCGGGTGCGGCAACGGCCAAGCCGGACCGAAAGAGACCAAAAGCAATGGCTCGAGAACATCGGCGCCCGCGCAGAGACGCTTGGCGGTTATTTGCTTTCGCAGCTGCCTGCATGCAAGCTCGATGATCAAGAAGAGCGCATCGTCCGTTATCTCATTGCCTCGCTCGATGAGGACGGCTATTTGCGCGTGCCGCTTGCCGAGCTGGCGGAGCGGTTTTCCACATCGGAACAAGAGATGGAACGGGGGCTGCGCCTTGTGCAGTCGCTTGACCCGCCGGGAGTCGGCGCCCGCGATTTGGCGGAATGCCTTCTTTTGCAGCTGGAACGTCTTCCGGAGCGCGACGAGCTGGCGGAAACGATCGTTCGTGATCATTTTATTCCTTTTGCGGAAAAGTCGTGGAAAACGCTGGCCAAGCAGCTTGGCGTCAGCCTTGGCGAACTGCAGCGCGTCTTCGAGCTCATTCGCACACTCGAGCCGCGGCCGGGCATTCACTATTCGAGCGAAACACCGCCTTTGGTGGTGCCGGATGTCATCGTCGTCCGCGGGGCGGAAGGGGACTGGATGGCCGCCTATAATGATGACATCCATCCGGAGCTCGGATGGAATCGGGAGTACGAGCGGCGCATCGCCGCATCGAGCGATCGGCATGCCGAACAGTTTATCAAAGAAAAATATCGGCAATTTACATGGCTTGCAAAAAGCCTAGAGCAGCGAAAACAGACGCTTCTTCGGCTCATGGCGGTCATTGTCGACCGCCAGCGCCCGTGTTTGGAGTTTGGGCTTTCGGCGCTCAAGCCGATGACGATGCGCGAGGTGGCCGAGGAGCTCGGCGTCCATGAATCGACGGTAAGCCGTGCGGCGCGTCATAAATATGTGCAAACGCCGTTTGGCACGATCGAGCTGCGCCGCTTCTTTTCGAACGCCGCGACGGTCAAGGAAACGATCGAGGTGGCTTCCTCCGCTCAAGTGAAATCGATCATCCAAGAGCTGATCGCGGCGGAAGACCGACAGGCGCCGCTTTCTGACCAACAGCTGGCCGATTTGCTTCATGGCCGATACGGCATCGCCATTTCGCGCCGCACGGTCGCCAAATACCGCGAGCAGCTGCGCATTCCTTCTTCGGCGAAACGAAAGCAATACACCGGAGCTTGATGCGACCGGTGAAAGAAAGGAAGAACGCGATGCACATCCGGTTGTACACGAAGACGAACTGTCCGCTTTGCGACAAAGCGAAAGCGGTTTTGACGGAGCTGCAGGCAGACTATCGGTTTACGATGGAAGAGATCGATATTTATGAAGACGACGCGCTTCTCGAGAAATATCAGTTGATGATTCCGGTCGTCGAGCTTGACGGGGAAGAAATCGGGTATGGGATGATTGAAAAAGAAATGGTGAGAAAGCGGTTGCGGCAAGTGCGAAACAGTTGAACGGCTATCGTCCTCCTGCTATAATGAAAATGGCGCGGGAGGAATTTTTTATCGATTGGTGGGACATAATATGTCATACCGGGACAAAAAACGTCCCTACGTTCTGCTAAGGGGAAGGATCGATGCAACCGTTAGTAGAGGCATTAAAAAAATTATCGCCCGACTTGCTTGACGTTATGCAAAAACGGTACGAGATTTTGCACTCCATTTCGCTTATGGCGCCGATCGGGCGGCGGGCGCTGGCGGCGAGCCTCGGCATGAGTGAGCGGGTGCTCCGGTCGGAAACAGAATTTTTGAAAGGACAAAACTTGCTTTCCGCCGATGTGTCGGGCATGCGGTTGACGGAGGAAGGCCAGGCGCTCCTTCATACGCTCAATGATTTGATGCGGGAAGCGCTCGGACTCAAAGAGCTGGAAGCCGCGCTGCAGGAACAGCTCGGCATTCCGCGGGTGATTGTCGTTGCCGGGGATAGCGACCGTTCCCCTTGGGTAAAAAAAGAAATGGGTAGAGCGTGTGTCGCCTGCATGAAGGAGCTGCTTGAGCCCGGGGACATCGTCGCCGTGGCCGGCGGAACGACGATGGCGGCGGTCGCGGAGATGATGACGCCGGATTCGAAGCTTCGCGATGTGTTGTTCGTGCCGGCGCGTGGCGGCCTTGGCGAAGATGTCGAGAATCAGGCGAACACGATTTGTGCGAAAATGGCGGAAAAAGCGATGGGCCGCTATCGGTTGCTGCACGTGCCTGACCAGCTGAGCGATGAAGCGTACGCGTCGCTTGTCGAAGAGCCGGCGGTAAAAGAAGTGCTTGAGCTCATCCAATCATGCCGCATGGTCGTCCATGGCATCGGTGAAGCGGTGACGATGGCCAAGCGGCGGAAGACGCCGCCTGTAGAGATGGAGAACATCATCGCCCGCCATGCGGTCGCCGAGGCGTTCGGCTACTATTTCAACGAGTACGGCGACGTCGTCCATAAAGTGAAAACGGTCGGCATTCAACTTGAGCATCTCCCGCATGTCGAACACGTCATCGCCGTCGCCGGAGGGGCATCGAAGGCGAAAGCCATTCGCGCGTACATGAAACGGGCGCCGCACTCGCTATTGGTGACGGACGAAGGAGCCGCAAAAGCGTTCGTAGGGGAGTAATCTCCCTTGCTGATACAATCCAATCGCAAGGAGGAAAATAAGATGGCAGTCAAAGTGGGAATCAACGGATTTGGCCGCATCGGACGCAACGTCTTCCGCGCGGCATTGAAAAACCCGGACATTGAAGTGGTGGCGGTGAACGATTTAACCGATGCGAATACGCTTGCTCATTTGTTGAAGTACGACTCTGTCCATGGCCGTCTGGATGCCGAAGTGTCCGTCAACGGTAACAACTTGGTCGTCAACGGCAAAGAAATCATCGTCAAGGCGGAACGCGATCCGGCGAACTTGGCGTGGGGCGAGATCGGCGTTGACATCGTCGTTGAGTCGACCGGCCGCTTCACGAAACGCGAAGACGCCGCCAAACATTTGGAAGCGGGTGCGAAAAAAGTGATCATTTCCGCCCCGGCGAAAAACGAAGACATTACGATCGTCATGGGCGTCAACCAAGACAAATACGACCCGAAAAGCCACCATGTTATCTCGAACGCGTCGTGCACGACGAACTGCTTGGCGCCGTTTGCCAAAGTGCTGCATGAACAATTCGGCATCGTCCGCGGCATGATGACGACCGTTCACTCGTACACAAACGACCAACAAATTTTGGACTTGCCGCATAAAGATTTGCGCCGGGCTCGCGCCGCGGCCGAATCGATCATTCCGACGACGACCGGGGCGGCGAAAGCGGTCGCGCTCGTTTTGCCGGAATTGAAAGGAAAGTTGAACGGCATGGCGATGCGCGTGCCGACGCCGAACGTATCCGTTGTCGACTTGGTGGCGGAATTGGAAAAAGAAGTGACGGTCGAAGAAGTGAATGCCGCGTTGAAAGCAGCAGCGGAAGGCGAGCTGAAAGGCATTTTGGCCTACAGCGAAGAACCGCTCGTGTCGCGCGACTACAACGGCAGCACCGCTTCGTCGACGATCGACGCGTTGTCGACAATGGTCATTGAAGGCAAAATGGTGAAAGTCGTTTCGTGGTATGACAACGAAACGGGCTATTCGCACCGCGTCGTCGACTTGGCCGCCTACATCGCCTTGAAAGGGCTGTAAAACCAGCTTGGCGTTGAGTTTTCCATCCGTTCAAGTCTATAATAGGGAAATGGAGGGGAGCGGGGAAATGATCCCCACTCCTTTTCCTTTGTCCAAACTGTAGCCAAAAGGGGGCACGAACGATGAACAAGAAGACGATCCGCGACGTTGAGGTGAGGGGAAAGCGCGTCTTCTGCCGCGTTGATTTCAACGTGCCGATGGAAGAAGGCGCGATCACTGATGACACACGCATTCGCGCCGCACTCCCGACGATCCGCTATTTGATCGAGCACGGGGCGAAAGTCATTTTGGCGAGCCACCTCGGCCGCCCGAAAGGAAAAGTGGTCGAAGAATTGCGTTTGGATGCCGTTGCCAAGCGGCTCGGCGAGCTGCTTGAACGGCCGGTCGTGAAAACGAATGAAGCGATCGGCGATGAGGTGAAAGCGGCGGTCGACCGTTTGAACGAAGGCGACGTGCTCTTGCTTGAGAACGTCCGTTTTTACCCTGGCGAAGAGAAAAACGATCCAGAGCTGGCCAAAGCGTTTGCGGAGCTCGCGGATCTATATGTCAACGATGCGTTCGGCGCCGCCCACCGCGCTCATGCGTCGACGGAAGGCATCGCCCATTACTTGCCGGCGGTGGCCGGATTTTTGATGGAAAAAGAACTCGAAGTGCTTGGCAAGGCGCTTTCGAATCCGGACCGCCCGTTTACAGCGATCATCGGCGGCGCGAAAGTGAAAGACAAAATCGGCGTCATCGACAATTTGCTTGAAAAAGTCGACAACTTGATCATCGGCGGCGGACTGGCGTACACGTTCGTCAAAGCGCTTGGGCATGATGTCGGCAAGTCGCTGCTTGAAGAAGATAAAATCGAACTGGCGAAATCGTTTATGGAAAAAGCAAAAGAAAAAGGCGTCCGTTTTTATATGCCGGTGGACGTGGTCGTCGCCGACCGGTTTGCGAACGACGCCAACACGAAAGTCGTGCCGATTGACGCGATTCCAGCCGATTGGGAGGCGCTTGACATCGGTCCGAAAACGCGCGAATTGTACCGCGATGTCATTCGCGAGTCGAATCTCGTTGTCTGGAACGGCCCGATGGGCGTCTTTGAAATGGAGGCGTTCGCGCACGGGACGAGAGCGGTCGCTGAAGCATTGGCGGAAGCTGCCGATACATACTCGGTCATTGGCGGCGGGGATTCGGCGGCGGCGGTTGAGAAATTCGGCTTAGCCGACAAAATGGATCATATTTCCACCGGCGGCGGCGCGTCGCTTGAGTTTATGGAAGGAAAACAGCTCCCAGGGGTCGTGGCGTTAAACGACAAATGACGATGCAGCGGCAGCTTGGGGGCGCGTTGGCGCCGCCCGGCAAGCGATAATGGCCGCTGACGACAACCCGGCGGCGATGGGCGGCGGCCTTTTCGCCAACGGAGGGGCGCCAGCCAACACCAAGCTTCATTCCCCGAGGGGAGCGGGGCGGTCCGCGCCGCCCAGCGAAAGGAAGGGTGAACGATGAGAAAACCGATCATTGCAGGCAACTGGAAAATGCATAAAACATTAGCGGAAGCGGTTCAATTTGTCGAGAACGTAAAAGGGCTCGTGCCGCCGGCCGATGAAGTCGATTCCGTCGTTTGCGCGCCGTTTCTCTTTTTGGATCGGCTGGTGCAAGCGGCAGACGGCACGAATTTAAAAATCGGGGCGCAAAACATGCATTTTGCCGACCAAGGGGCGTACACCGGCGAAGTGAGCCCGGTCATGCTGAAAGACCTCGGCGTCACGTACGTCATCCTCGGCCATTCGGAGCGCCGGCAGATGTTTGCGGAGACGGATGAGACCGTCAATAAAAAAGTATTGGCGGCTTTCACCCGTGGGCTTGTGCCGATTGTTTGCTGCGGGGAAACGATCGAGGAGCGGGAAGCCGGGCAGACGAATGCGGTCGTCGCTTCACAAGTGGAAAAAGCGCTCGCCGGCTTGACGCCGGATCAAGTGAAGCAAGCGGTCATCGCTTACGAGCCGATTTGGGCGATCGGCACGGGGAAGTCGTCGACGGCGGAAGATGCGAACGACGTGTGCGGCCATATTCGTTCGGTCGTCTCGCGCCTGTTTGGCCCGGAAGCGGCGGAAGCGATCCGCATCCAATACGGCGGCAGCGTCAAACCGGACAACATCCGCGACTTTTTGGCGCAAGAACAGATCGACGGCGCCTTAGTCGGCGGGGCGAGCTTGGAGCCGGCTTCATTCTTGCAATTGGTGGAGGCGGGGCGCCATGAGTAAACGACCGGTTGCGCTCATCATTTTGGACGGGTTTGCGCTGCGCGAGGAAACGTACGGCAATGCGGTCGCTCAGGCGAACAAACCGAACTTTGACCGCTATTGGAACGAATACCCGCACACAACGCTCAAGGCGTGCGGCGAGGCGGTCGGGCTTCCGGAAGGGCAGATGGGCAACTCCGAGGTCGGACACTTGAACATCGGCGCCGGGCGCATTGTATACCAAAGCTTAACGCGGGTCAACATTGCCATCCGCGAAGGCGAGTTTGACCGGAATGAAACGTTTTTGGCAGCGATGAACCATGTGAAAGAGCATGGGACAAGCTTGCATTTGTTCGGCTTGCTTTCCGACGGCGGGGTGCACAGCCATATTCACCATTTGTACGCCCTCTTGCGCTTAGCGGCGAAAGAAGGCGTGAAGCGCGTGTACATCCACGGCTTTTTGGACGGCCGCGACGTCGGCCCGCAAACGGCGCCGCAATACATCAAAGAACTGCAGGAAAAAATCAAGGAGTACGGCGTCGGCGAAATCGCGACGTTGTCGGGCCGCTACTACTCGATGGACCGCGACAAGCGGTGGGACCGCGTCGAGAAGGCGTACCGGGCGATGGTGTACGGCGAAGGCCCGACGTACCGCGATCCGCTTGAGTGCATCGAAGATTCGTACCAACACGGCATTTACGACGAGTTCGTCCTGCCGTCGGTCATCGTCCGCGAAGACGGCCGGCCGGTGGCGACGATTCAAGACAACGACGCGATTATTTTCTACAACTTCCGCCCCGACCGGGCGATTCAAATTTCGAACACGTTTACGAATGAAGATTTCCGCGAATTTGACCGCGGCCCGAAACATCCGAAGCATTTGTTCTTTGTCTGCTTGACCCATTTCAGCGAAACGGTGAAAGGGTATGTGGCGTTCAAGCCGACGAACTTGGACAACACGCTCGGGGAAGTGCTGTCGCAGCACGGCTTGCGCCAGCTGCGCATCGCCGAGACCGAAAAATACCCGCACGTGACGTTTTTCATCAGCGGCGGCCGCGAAGAGAAATTTCCAGGCGAAGACCGGATTTTGATCAACTCGCCGAAAGTGGCGACGTACGACCTGAAACCGGAAATGAGCGCCTATGAAGTGACAGACGCGCTGCTGAAAGAGATTGCAGCTGACAAGTACGACGCGATCATCTTGAACTACGCCAACCCGGATATGGTCGGCCACTCGGGCAAGCTTGAGCCGACGATCAAGGCGGTGGAAGCCGTGGACGAATGCCTCGGCAAAGTCGTCGACGCCATTTTGGCCAAAGGCGGCATCGCCATCATCACCGCCGACCACGGCAACGCCGATGAAGTGCTGACGCCGGACGGCAAGCCGCAAACGGCGCATACAACGAATCCGGTGCCGGTGATCGTGACGAAAAAAGGCATCAAGCTGAGAGACGGCGGCATTTTAGGAGATTTGGCGCCGACGATGCTTGATTTGCTCGGTTTGCCGCAGCCGAACGAAATGACAGGGAAATCGTTGATTGTCAAATAACGATACGAAGGAAAAGGAGTGTGTGTTCATGTCTGCGATTATTGATGTTTACGCCCGCGAAGTGCTCGATTCGCGCGGCAACCCAACCGTAGAAGTGGAAGTGTATACAGAAGAAGGCGGTTTCGGCCGCGCCCTGGTGCCAAGCGGCGCCTCGACTGGGGAATATGAAGCAGTCGAACTGCGCGACGGCGACAAAAACCGCTACCTCGGCAAAGGGGTGTTAAAAGCGGTGGAAAACGTCAACGAAGTGATCGCTCCGGAAATCATCGGCCTTGAAGTGACCGACCAAGTGGCGATCGACCGCGCGTTGATTGAGCTTGACGGCACGGAAAACAAAAGCAAACTTGGCGCCAACGCCATTTTGGGCGTTTCGCTTGCCGTGGCCCGCGCGGCGGCGGACGAGCTCGGTTTGCCGCTGTACCAATACTTAGGAGGCTTTAATGCCAAAACGCTGCCGGTGCCGATGATGAACATTTTAAACGGCGGTGCGCATGCGGACAACAACGTCGACATTCAAGAATTTATGATCATGCCAGTCGGGGCGGAAAGTTTCCGCGAAGCGCTGCGCATGGGGGCGGAAATTTTCCACAGCTTAAAAGCGGTGCTGAAAGCGAAAGGCTACAACACCGCGGTCGGCGATGAAGGCGGCTTCGCCCCGAACTTGAAATCGAACGAAGAAGCGCTGCAAACGATCATCGAAGCGATCGAAAAAGCCGGCTACAAACCGGGCGAACAAGTGATGCTCGCCATGGACGTTGCTTCATCCGAGCTGTACAACAAAGAAGACGGCAAATATCATTTGGAAGGCGAAGGCGTTGTCAAAACGTCCGAAGAAATGGTCGCTTGGTATGAAGAACTTGTCTCGAAATACCCGATCATCTCGATCGAAGACGGGCTCGATGAAAACGACTGGGAAGGCCATAAACTGCTGACCGAGCGGCTCGGCAAAAAAGTGCAGCTTGTCGGCGACGACTTGTTCGTCACGAACACGAAAAAACTGGCCGAAGGCATTGAAAAAGGCGTCGGCAACTCGATTTTGATCAAAGTGAACCAAATCGGCACGCTGACGGAAACGTTTGACGCCATCGAAATGGCGAAACGCGCCGGCTACACGGCTGTCGTCTCGCACCGCTCCGGCGAAACGGAAGACAGCACGATCGCCGACATCGCCGTCGCCACGAACGCCGGCCAAATCAAAACAGGCGCGCCGTCGCGCACCGACCGCGTCGCGAAATACAACCAGCTGCTCCGCATTGAGGATGAACTCGGCCATACGGCCATTTACCAAGGCATCCGTTCGTTTTACAATTTGAAAAAATAACCGATAACAGAATCATTACAGGCACCTTTCGGCTGTTTGCCAAGAAAGGTGCCTTTTTTTGCGGCGGGCGAGGATAGCAAAGGGTCGCGTCAAAAGCGCGTTATGAAGACTCCACATAGACCATCCCCTTGAGTATCGGAGGGATGTTCAAGGATGGAGTCGCCCTTGACCAACACCCGACAAAGGTGGGAAAGAATCGTCAAGGGCGGTGGAGACAAAAAGAAGGCAATCGTTTTCCCATATTACACCCATTACATACACAGTGATTGAATATTGGGTCTTAGGGATTTCAAACAAATCGGCGAATCATTTGGGCAACAAGCTTGTCACTTCTTTGTTCTGGTAAAGTTCTTTTTCATCTTCCGTACAACAATCAATACACTTAACTATTTTGAGAAGATCAATTTTGATTTGATTATATTTTTTAATTTTCTTGCAAATATTTCCCATGATTTCACTCTCATACTTAAACAATCACATCTTTGTCTCTAGAAGGCCGGTGAAAAACGAGGATACTTGAGAAATCGACGAAGCTGAATGAGAAACAAAAGCACGTTTTATCAAGGTTTCTGAATTTGAGAAAATATAGGTTTTACCTCGTTGCTAAGTAAATCACCGGGCTCCTAGAGATAAGTTGAAATTCCTTTTGAAGCTTCTTACTTCTTGTTTGTAGAAGAGCTTAAAAAACCAATGGGGACTGATAAAATAATGGAAGGTGAAATCGCACCCGAAGCCTGGTATGAGGGATGCTTAGTTTCCTATGGTTCTGGTAATGAAAAATATTGTTACCAAAATTACTTTGGAGCCAAGTGTAGAAGTGGAACACCAATTAACGCATTAGACCGATGCTGCCAAGCTCACGATCGTTGTTGGGCTAATTTTGGGAAAGGAGACGATGGTTGCGATTACGAATGATATCTCTGTGCATACGCTACTTATGATCCGGGCTGGTGGATGGTTGCCGAGTTTGGATTATTGTGCTCGCAAGGAAAATTAGGTAGCATTTTCTAAATGTTTTTATGAAAAGAGAAGGTCTATTCCAACCTTCTCTTTTCGTGCTCTTATCCTCCCATAACACGGGCTAAATAATAATAAAAACTCCAAAGACCTAAAGAACTAAGGCTACTTAACAAGACAGCAAGCGATAAAAATAGGTTGGCATTGGATTCCTTTCTATAACGAACTAGAAACATAATGGACAGGATGATACCAGCAACGAAAAAGGGTAGCCATACCAGCCATAAAGAACCGAAGGGGAACCCGGTATCTATGAGGTAACCCACTATAAAAACAAGATTGATAAATAAAATTACAGGAAGAATTATTTTCTTCATTTACACTTTCACCTTTTACTGGAAAATGGATTGAACAAAATCTTTTATATAATTTTAACAAAATATAGAAAGGTTTTAAATAGTTTTTTTATCTGTAGATGAGTATTTTTCATTATAATAATTTCCATGTCATAAGAGGTAAACAGGGTACTCCTTAGGCGACATGGAGCTGTTTTTTGATCGCATCAATGGGAATATCTTGCTTCGCAGCGTTATCAATGAACTCGACGATGCTGTGGCCTTTCCGCGATCGAAGCAACTCCAGCCCAGCGGAAAGGGTTTGTTGGGATTCGGCAATGCTGTACACGCAGGCTAAAGCACCACTGCCCCATACCGTTTCACCGTGACTTAAACAAAATGTTTTTGGCGTGATCGCGCCTCGAATCATCTCCTTCATGGTGTTCACTGCTTCGGCTGCGGCTATCTTTACTTTTGTACATGGGCGAGGCATCTCTCTTTTCGAAGCGGCATGAACACCTCTCATGCGGGCGCAAAACGATAGACGTGGGTGAGGTGGTGGTTTATACTATTTTTGAATCATTTGAATATTCAGGAGTGATAAAGATGGAACAAACCGTTGTTGAAACAAAGTACGGTCGGTTGCGCGGGGGAACAAATGAAGGGGTTTTCTATTGGAAAGGGATTCCGTACGCGAAAGCGCCGGTCGGTGAACGCCGTTTTCTGCCGCCGGAACCGCCTGAGGCATGGGATGGGGTGCGGGAGGCGACTGCCTTCGGTCCTGTCGTGATGCAGCCGTCGGATCCGATTTTCAGCGGATTGCTCGGGCGGATGAGCGAGCCGCCGAGCGAAGACGGGCTGTACCTGAACGTTTGGTCGCCGGCGGCGGATGGGAAGAAGCGGCCGGTGCTCGTCTGGATTCACGGCGGCGCCTTTTTGTTCGGCTCGGGTTCTTCGCCGTGGTATGACGGGACGGCGTTTGCGAAACACGGCGATGTCGTCGTCGTGACGATCAACTACCGAATGAACGTGTTTGGCTTTTTGCATCTCGGTGATTCGTTCGGCGAAGCGTACGCGCAAGCCGGGAATCTCGGCATTTTGGACCAAGTGGCGGCGCTGCGCTGGGTGAAGGAGAACATTGCGGCGTTTGGCGGTGATCCGGACAATGTGACGATTTTCGGTGAATCGGCGGGAGCGGCGAGCGTCGGCGTGCTGTTGTCGCTTCCGGAGGCGAAGGGGCTGTTTCGGCGCGCCATGTTGCAAAGCGGTTCGGGATCGCTTCTTCTCCGTTCGCCGGAGACCGCGATGGCGATGACCGAACGCATTCTCGATAAGGCTGGCATCCGTCCGGGCGACCGCGAACGGCTGTTGTCGATTCCTGCCGAGGAGCTGCTGCGGGCGGCGCTGTCGCTCGGTTCAGGGGTCATGTACGGTCCGGTGGTGGATGGCCGCGTATTGCGCCGCCATCCGATTGAAGCGCTCCGCGACGGGGCGGCCAGCGGCATTCCGATTCTCATCGGCGTGACGAAAGACGAGTACAACTTGTTTACCTTGACGGATCCGTCATGGACAAAGCTTGGCGAAAAGGAACTTCTTGACCGAATCAACCGGGAAGTCGGGCCGGTGCCAGAAGAGGCCATCCGCTATTACAAAGAAACGGCGGAGCCGTCGGCGCCTACTTGGCAAACGTGGCTTCGCATCATGACGTACCGCGTGTTTGTCGAGGGGATGCTGCGGACGGCGGACGCCCAAGCGGCGCAAGGGGCGGATGTGTACATGTACCGATTTGACTATGAGACGCCGGTGTTCGGCGGCCAGCTGAAAGCATGCCACGCGCTCGAGCTGCCGTTTGTGTTTCACAATCTCCATCAGCCGGGCGTCGCGAATTTCGTCGGCAACCGGCCGGAGCGCGAGGCGATCGCCAATGAAATGCATTACGCTTGGCTCTCGTTTGCCCGCACCGGAGACCCGAACGGTGCTCACTTGCCGGAAGCATGGCCGGCGTATACGAGCGAGCGCAAGGCGGCCTTTGTCTTTTCGGCCGCCAGCCATGTCGAGGACGACCCGTTCGGCCGCGAGCGGGCGGCATGGCAAGGACGCTAGAAGATTTGATTCGTGAGGGAGCACCGCCGTCTGCGGAAAAATGGAGCTTCGGCCTCTCTCCGCTAAACCAACAAAGGAACGGCCAACCGCCGTTCCTTTGTTATTCGTTTGCCCCCTGAGAAGGAAGCCCAAACTGTTCCGCGAGCGCCGGGTCGCGGTCGATCGCCTCAAGCAGCTTGCGCATGACGTTGATGTCAAACGTAAAGTTCACCCCGATCGGCGAGGTGACGAAAATTTTCCCTTCCTTTGCCTCACGCGCCCGTTTGAATTGATAGCCGTCAATCGCGATGACGACTCGTTCGTCCGGTCTTGCCATTGAAGTCCCTCCAGTCGTTGCCGATTTGCTTTCTATTGTAACGCATTTCGGCGGTGGACGACAATGATCATACCGCATCCGATTCATGGAGCGTCAAGCAGATGGAGGATGAAACGTTCCTTCATCTCTGCCAAAGAGAAGAGGGAGCGAATGTTTGCTGCGCTCCCGTTGCCATTCCGTTGAATGGATGAGAAAGGCAAGGAGTTGTCGCCTTTTCTTCAGCATCGTTTCGTTCATTCGCGGCTCCATCGATGTGGTCAAGTCAGATACGTGGCGATTTTAGCCAGGCATTCGTCAATGATTTCATCGATTTCCTCTATTTGCGCATCTTCTCGATTGTATTTTTTAAAAATTTTTAGATGACGAGCTTTCCAATCCAATGATTTGATTTGGTCGGATAAAATGACCCCTGTAATGGGAGCGCCGCCTTCAAGGAGTATTCCTTCTTTTGGCAAATCCACTTCAAACGGATAGCCTTTCTTCTGATTGGTGATGGGACAAACAACTGCAAATCCTGTTGCTTGATTGAATTTTTGTGGAGATAAAACAAGAGCAATTCTTCTTCCTGCTTGTTCATGGCCAGCTTGTGGATGGAAGTTCAACACAACGAAATCTCCTCTTTCCGGCGCGTCTGCGGCCATTAGATCCACTCACGCCCTTCTACCCCAAAATCGATCTCCTTATGTCGATTTTCAGGGGTAATTTGTGAGAGTAGCTCTTCCAATGTGTATTTCTTCCGTGCTCTTTTCGGCTTTAATGTGATGATTCCTTCGTTTTCAATGACATGTAATTCCATTTCAGAACCTTGTTGAATCCCGATTTGGTCAGCCGCGTCTTTTGGGATGCGGATGCCCAAACTGTTCCCCCACTTTTGCACGATGACAGTAGACATCACATTCTCTCCTTTCTTTTTTACGCTGTTGTTTTGTTTTGAATTCATTGTATCATCTCCGTTCCTAAATGTATATACACAGTATATACAAAATGATTCAAAATGATTACATGTTTCACCAAAAAAGGAATGAGGGGGCTTTCGTCGTGTTGAGACAGGCCCGCCAGTTGCCGCCAACGGCGATCTATGGTATAGTGAAAGTATTGCAATGTCGGTCGTTGGAGGTGTCAGGCATGCATGCCTTGCTTGTGACGTTGCTTGTCATTGTATCGATTGCGCTGATTGCGATTGTGTTGTTGCAGTCAGGCCGAAGCGCAGGGCTGTCGGGGGCGATCACCGGCGGCGCCGAGCAATTGTTCGGGAAGCAGAAAGCACGCGGGCTCGATGCGGTGTTTCAGCGCGTGACGGTTGTGTTGGCCGTTTTGTTCTTTGTGTTGGCGATTCTTGTTGTTTATGTCCAACCATCATAAGCAAAAAACGGGGGCGGTCCAAAGGGAAGCGGGCTGCCTTTTCTATTTCAGCAAGAAAGGAAGGAGAACGAATGATGAAAATTGTTCCGCCGAAGCCGTTTTTCTTTGAAGCCGGGGAGCGGGCGGTGCTGCTGTTGCATGGGTTTACCGGCAATTCCGCTGATGTTCGGATGCTCGGGCGTTTTTTAGAATCCAAAGGCTATACGTGCCATGCGCCGATTTACAAAGGACACGGCGTGCCGCCTGAGGAGCTCGTCCACACCGGGCCGGATGACTGGTGGCAAGATGTCATGAACGGCTACGAGTTTTTGAAAAACAAGGGCTACGAAAAAATCGCCGTCGCCGGACTGTCGCTTGGAGGCGTATTTTCATTGAAATTAGGTTACACTGTACCTATAGAGGGCATTGTGACGATGTGCGCGCCGATGTACATCAAAAGCGAGGAAACGATGTACGAAGGCGTGCTCGAGTATGCGCGCGAGTATAAAAAGCGGGAAGGAAAATCAGAGGAGCAGATCGAACAGGAGATGGAGAAGTTCAAGCAGACGCCGATGAAGACGTTAAAGGCGCTGCAGGAGCTGATCGCCGATGTGCGTGACCATCTTGATTTGATTTATGCCCCGACGTTTGTTGTGCAGGCGCGCCATGATGAGATGATCAACCCGGACAGCGCGAACATCATTTATAACGAAATTGAATCGCCGGTCAAACAAATCAAGTGGTATGAGCAATCAGGCCATGTGATTACGCTTGATCAAGAAAAAGATCAGCTGCATGAAGATATTTATGCATTTCTTGAATCGTTAGATTGGTAATGGAGAAAGGAGGGGATGGACAATGGATCATGTGTTGGCCGAACGCATCTTAACGTTTATGCGCGATGAGGCGTATAAGCCGCTGACGGTCGAAGAGTTGGAAGAAGCGTTTGGCATCGAGGATGCCGATGGATTCAAGGAGTTTGTCAAAACGCTTGTCGCCCTGGAAGAGGAAGGACTCATCGTCCGGACGCGCAGCAACCGCTACGGCGTGCCCGAGCGGATGAATCTCGTGCGCGGCAAGGTGATTGGCCACCCGAAAGGATTCGCGTTTGTCACACCGGAGGAGCCGGGACTGGATGATATTTTCATCCCGCCGTCCGAATTGAAAAACGCGATGCATGGCGACACCGTGCTTGTGCGCGTCCAGGCCGATTCATCGGGGGCGCGCCGTGAAGGGACGATCGTCCGCATTGTGGAGCGCGGGGTGAAAGAAGTCGTCGGCACGTACACCGAAAGCAAATATTTCGGCTTTGTCATCCCGGATGACAAGCGGATCGTCAACGACATTTTCATTCCGAAACACGCCGCGAACGGTGCGGTCGAAGGGCATAAAGTCGTCGTCCGGCTCACCTCGTATCCAGAAGGACGGATGAGCGCTGAAGGGGAAGTCGTCCGAATTCTCGGCCATAAAAACGACCCGGGCGTCGACATTTTGTCGATCATCTATAAGCATGGGCTGCCGCTTCAATTTCCCGATGACGTCATCGAGCATGCGAACCGTGTGCCCGATGTGATTACCGAGCAAGATTTGGAAGGGCGGCGCGATTTGCGCGGCGAGATGATCGTCACCATTGACGGCGAGGATGCGAAAGACTTAGACGATGCGGTGACGGTGACGAAGCTGGAAAACGGCAACTATAAGCTCGGCGTCCACATCGCCGACGTGAGCCATTACGTCGAAGAAGGCTCGCCGATCGACCGCGAGGCGTATGAGCGCGGCACGAGCGTCTATTTGGTCGACCGCGTCATCCCGATGATTCCGCACCGGCTGTCCAACGGCATTTGTTCGCTCAACCCGAAAGTCGACCGGCTGACGCTGTCGTGCGAGATGGAGATCACCCCGCAAGGCGAAGTCGTCCGCCATGACATTTTCCAAAGCGTCATCCGCACGACAGAGCGGATGACGTATTCCGATGTCAATAAAATTTTGGTGGACAAAGATGAAGCCTTGCGGGAAAAATACGCGCCGCTTGTGCCGATGTTTGAGCTGATGGCTGAGCTCGCCGACATTTTGCGCACGAAGCGGATGAAGCGCGGGGCGATCGATTTTGATTTCAAAGAAGCGAAAGTGCTCGTCGATGAAAATGGCAAGCCGTACGATGTCGTCTTGCGCGAGCGGTCGGTCGCCGAGCGGTTGATTGAAGAGTTTATGTTGGCGGCGAACGAAACGGTCGCTGAGCATTTCCATTGGCTGAACGTACCGTTTATGTACCGCGTCCATGAGGATCCAAAGCCGGAAAAACTGCAACGTTTCTTGGAGTTCATCACGAACTTCGGCTATGTCGTGAAAGGAACGGGCAACCAAATCCACCCGCGCGCCCTCCAACAAATTCTCGAAGCGGTGCGCGGCGAGCCGGAAGAAATGGTGATCTCCACCGTCATGCTTCGGTCGATGAAGCAAGCGCGCTATGACGCCGAGAGCCTCGGCCATTATGGGCTGTCGACTGAGTTTTACACCCATTTTACGTCGCCGATCCGCCGCTATCCGGACTTGATCGTCCACCGGCTCATCCGGACCTACTTGATCAACGGGCAGATGGATCCGGAGACGCAGCGAAAATGGGCGGAAAAGCTGCCGGAGATTGCCGAGCATGCATCCAACATGGAGCGGCGCGCCGTCGAGGCCGAGCGGGAGACGGACGATCTGAAGAAAACCGAGTTTATGGAAGACAAAATCGGCATGGAATTTGACGGCATCATCAGCTCGGTGACGAACTTCGGCTTGTTCGTTGAGCTGCCAAACACGATCGAAGGCCTGGTGCACGTCAGCTACTTAACCGACGACTACTACCGCTATGACGAGCGCAGTTATGCGATGATCGGCGAGCGGACGGGAAAAATGTACCGCATCGGCGATGAAATCACCGTCCGTGTCATCAACGTCAACAAAGACGAACGGATCGTCGATTTTGAAGTCGTCGGCATGAAAGGACGCCGCCCGCCGAAGGCAAAAGCCGCGCCGGTCGTTATTGAAGGAAAAAAACAAAAGAACGGCAAGCCGAAAGCAGAGGCAAAAGGAAAAACCGGTGCGGGCCGCGCCGCGAAAGCAAAAAAGAAGAAAAAGAAAAAACGGTGAGGAAAAGCCGAACGGGCGGCTTTTCCTTCCTTTTCGTTTTTGGTAAAATAAGAAACGCCGATGAGGAGGGGGAAAACGGATGCCGAAAGGCGAAGGAAAAGTGATCGCCCAAAACAAAAAAGCGCACCACGACTATTTCATCGAAGAAACGTATGAAGCCGGCCTCGTTTTGCAAGGGACGGAGATCAAATCGATCCGCAACGGCCGGGTGAACTTGAAAGATTCGTTCGCCAAAGTGGAAAAAGGGGAAGTGTTTCTCCATAACATGCATATCAGCCCGTACGAACAAGGCAACCGCTACAACCACGACCCGCTGCGGACGAGAAAGCTTTTGCTGCACCGGCGCGAAATCAACAAGCTGATCGGCTATACGAAAGAGCAAGGGTATACGCTCGTGCCGCTGAAATTGTATATTAAAAATGGCTTTGCCAAAGTGGAGCTTGGAGTGGCCAAAGGGAAGAAAAAATACGACAAACGGGAAGACATGAAGCGGAAAGAAGCGCAGCGCGAAATCGAGCGGGCGTTCCGCGAGCGGCAAAAGCTGTAGAGAGGCAAGCCGCCGAGCGGGCATTTGCCGAGGGCGGGAGCCTGAAACATCGGGCTTTTGGCGGGCATTGCCGGTTTGGGAACGGCGGAGGGATGTTTGGTTCATCGCGGCAAGCGGGGGCATTTCTTGCGTCGCCGTGTACGGAAAATGGGATGGGCTGATTTTTCTTGGCAAGTGCCAAGAAGCCGTGTTCTCAATCATCCGGCACAACATTCGGAGAAGAGCCTGTTTTTTGGCGAGATTGAAAACATTCCCATTGAAAATGCACCGCGTCATGGTATAATAAAAAGTGCAACAGCCAGTTATTCCATGCTTAAGCTGTTCCGATCTCTTCGCACCGCGGGGACGATCCGGATTCGACAGGGGTAGGTCGAGCTTAAGCGGCGAGCCGAGGGGGACGTCCTCGTAAAAACGTCACCTAAAGATAACTGGCAAACAAAACTACGCTTTAGCTGCCTAATTGCTGCAGCTAGCTCCTCCCGCCATCGCCCGCGTGGCGTTCGAGGGGCTCATATGAAGCGGGCTACGCCCAAATCCGCCGCCTGAGGATGAGGGAAGAGACGAACCAGGCTAGCCGCCGGGAGGCCTGTCGGTAGGCGGAACGGACGGCGAAGCGAAATATACCGACTACGCTCGTAGATGCTTAAGTGGCGATGCCTCTGGACGTGGGTTCGACTCCCACCGTCTCCATTTCCGATATCCGAACGGTTCGGACGAGAAACTGTGAAACCCTTGATACGACTGCATTTGCAGTCGTTTTTCATTTTTTGGGAATCCCCAAAAAACGATAGAATACGAAAAAATTTTGCACGAATTTTGCACCGCGTTTTTACCTTGCATTGTATACCGAGTTCGACAGTGACTAAGTAAACAAAATGCCTCTCATCCCTTGATGCCAAAGGGACAAGAGGCATTTGGGCATCCTTCCAGCGTGTATCTAGGCGCGAGGATGGATGCCTAGAATCTTCGGAGGCGGCCTCAGCTCTAGCGCCGATCTTGTTCTGCAGCGATGATGGGCCCATAATATGAATATGCGCCTCGTTTGTTCATGATGAATGGATTCGTGATCGGGAAAAAGAGATAAAAAAAGAAGGCCGAACGAACGAATATTTCGCTTCGTTCGGCCGAGCGATCGGCGCCTGTTAGTCGATTGCGGCGGATGGCTCTTTGTCCGCCGCCGCTTCATGATGAGCAGCAGGAGCGTCGGCTTCAGCCCATTGCGGGCGCCAGGCGATGCAAAGCGCCCCGCCGATGATGCCGAGAATGGTGCCGACTAAGAAGCCACCCAAGGCGCCCATGATCGACAGAATGGCACTGAACATACCGATGATGCCGAGCAAGGTGGATAGCCGCGGCATGGCGTAGGAAAGAATCCCCATCAACATGACCATGCCGCCGAGGAAAAAGCCGACGAACACCATGCTTCCGGGAACGAGAGAAATTTCGTATAGCTGCATCGGAACCCATAAAATCACAAGGCTTGATAACAAGAGAAACGTTGCCCCCCAAAACGGGCGGCGTTTCCGCCAGCGACCGAACGCCTGCCAGCTGGAACGAATGATGCCCAATGTCCCTCATCCTTACCGAGAATTAGTTGAGTTTTTCAAAGTACACTTTCATGCCCGGCAGCGACACTTTTTGCTGGAATAAGTAGACGGTTTTGATATCACCGTTTTCGATCGTAATGCTGTCGGCTCCTTGTGTGAATTCTTTGGCCGCTTTCTCGACTGGGTTGCTCGTATCGCCGACATAGCTTTCTTTCATCGTCAAGCTGCCGAAGGAGATGTTGCCGTTGATTTGCGTCGCTTTTTGTACGAGGCCGTCAATCGAGACCGGTTGGCTCGCCACGATGACGACGCGAATGCCCAAGGCCGGGAAGTCTTTCGAAATCCGAAGACCTTGAATCGTCGCTTTATCCATTTCATTGACGAAGACCGGCGTCTGCGGCGCATTGCCTGCTTCCGCCACGCCGCCGTACATTTTAAACCCGCTGCCGTTCAGTTTGTCAAATTGAACGGTAAATTCGCCGACCCCGCTGATTGGTACGGCATAGGCGACGCCTGTCAGCCCGAAGATCGACAGCAAGGCGCCTAACAGCAGGAACCCTCCCAACAGCGCGGCGATCAGCGGCTTTTTCGCTGTGCGCCCCCCAATGATGACCGGTTTTGTTGCCATTTCCATGGCGTTTCTCCTCCCCCTTTTTTTGAATGATCAGCGCTGTAAGCGCTTTAGTGAATCTGTTTAAATTTTATGACAATTATACATTCCATTACATCCCTATGTTTGTCGGATTTTTTAAGTGCTGTTGGACAACCGTGACGGGCAAAAGAAGGAATTGACCGATCGAATTAAGAAATTAGATGATCAAAGTAGTCGATCACTAGCGGGGATGCGGGGGGAGGATGGGGATGTCGAAGGAATTAAATGATCATTTGCTTCGTTTGCTTCATGAAGCGGCCGACATCTTGCATAGGTATGCGGCGGAATTGAACCGGGAATGGAAGCGGATCGGCGAAGCGCTTGGCAAGCGGAATGAGCGGGTTCAAGAGGTGTTTTCCACGCTGTGCGCATTCGTTCAGGCAAGATTGCTCCCGTACGGGGGTGAACATCCAGCGAATGGGCAGCTCGAACGCATTGCGGCGTTTCATCCGGAGATGGTCATATTTTCCCTGAATTTAATGGAAAATACGGTTCATCAAGTGTTGAAGGCACATGCGTCAGCGGCTGCTGCGCTGCACCCAGCCGTGCGGTATTTGTTTTTTAAATGGAATGAATGGTTGTTGTATGAAGTGAATGAACAATCATTCAAACCCAGTAGCGATTCCGCGTGGAAAAAAGAATCCTTGTGGAAAGACGCCGTCATTTTGTTTAACGAATGGATTTTGCGGGCGCAGACGTTTGAGGAATCGGCGGCGCATATTTGTTTTGGTTTTTCTTATTTTCTTCCTTTCACCCGCTGTGCGCTGTTTCAATTTGTCAATCAGGAGAGCACAGCCATCGGCCTGCACGGGTATGGCGTGGACAACGGGCAAATTCAGCACTTGTGCGTGGAATTGGACAGCATTCCGATGTTGAAAGAAAGTGTGGGGAAATTGAAAGCGGAAGTGCATGAGTTTCGCCATTTTCGTCCGATTTATGTGCCGAGGGCGAGCGAACAGTTTCCGCGCCTGTATGTGGACCTGTTCGGTTTGGCCTCGCTGGTGATCGTTCCGGTGTATGTGCCGACGGAAGGGCGGATGATTGGAGGCGTCGTTCTCGACCGCGGACCGGGCCGCTTCTTTGCCGTTGACCGCCGCCTGTTTCCCGCGCTGATGAAATTTGGTCAAAGCGCGGGGGAGTTGCTGTTGAAATGGATCAAGGCGCCAAAAAAAGAATGGGAAGGGATGGCGGAATCCTTGTCGCCAAGAGAAATTGAGATTTTGAAGCTGCTCGCCGACGGAGCTTCGACATTGGAAGCGGCCTGTCAGCTTTATTTGAGCGAATTTACGGTGCGCGACTACATTTCCAGTGCCTTAAGGAAGCTTCGCGCCAAAAATCGGACGGAAGCGGTGGCAAAAGCGCTGCGTCTTGGGTTGATTGGATGACGAGGCGGACTAGTCTGTCCGGCCGTTTCATTTCACACCATTTTCGCCGATTGCTCACCGTTTGGACACAGTTTTGTTCTATACTGCCTACTGAAAAACATGGCAGGGGGAAAAACTGTGGAACAAACGGTGAAGGCGGAGGACAAACAGCCGCCGATGTATGCGGCGGTCTGGAGGTGGCATTTCTATGCGGGGATCATCTTTGCGCCGTTTCTGATCATTTTGGCGTTGAGCAGCGCAAGCGCAAACCGAAAGGCGTCCTCGGCGCCCCTAGGCGGGTGAAGGATCCCCAAGCGGCGAAAACGGTGTGGGGGCATGATCGCTGCGGCGGTCGTGATGCCGCTGTTTGCGTTGTCGCTTGTTGTCATTTGGCTGTTTGACCGTTTTGTGGTGCAGAAGATTCCGAGCGTTCGCCGCTTTCTCGCGGCGTAACCATCGTCGGAAGCGGCTTGATGAGTAGGCATCAAGGCCGCTTTCTTTTTTAGGGAGCTTGGTTTTTTGTCATGTTTGGCACGGGGCGGCATATGGATAAAAAGGGAATCTTCTTCAACGCATCAAAAGGGAGGAAATGAGAATGAACCAGCCCTACGCGTCCCATGCTTCGCCGCCGCAGCTTATTGCCTTGGTTGACCCGTATGTGTACCACGCTTTCCAAGCTTTGAACGGCAAAGAAGTGGTAGTGGAAACCGTCCGCGGTTCGATCCAAGGAACGGTGAGGGATGTGAAGCCAGACCATATCGTCATCTCGGCGCATCAGGCGGTTTATTACATCCGCTTGGCGCAAGTGGTGTCTGTTCGCCTCAGCAATTAATGGAAAAGGAGGAAAAGAGTCGTGGTATTTCAGCGGATCGACCGGCTGGCGATTGAATTGCCGAAGCCCAAATACGCGGACCCCAATGCGGCTGCCGCTGTCCAGGAGCTGCTTGGCGGCCGTTTCGGAGAAATGTCGACGTTAAACAATTATTTGTTTCAGTCATTCAATTTTCGGCAAAAAAAGAAGCTGCGCCCGTTTTACGAGTTGGTGGCGAGCATCACCGCCGAAGAGTTTGGCCATGTCGAGCTCGTGTCCAATGCGATCAACCTTTGCTTGACCGGCTCCACCCATCCAGGTGATCCGGATACAGCGCCGATGAAGGATGCGAAAGACAAGCGCAATACGTATCATTTTATCGCGACGGCGCAGACGGCGTTTCCCGGCGATTCGATGGGGAAGGCGTGGACGGGGGAGTACGTGTTCAACAGCGGCAACTTGATTTTGGATTTGCTTCACAACTTTTTCCTGGAATGCGGAGCGCGCACGCATAAAATGCGCGTCTATGAAATGACGGACCACCCTACCGCCCGCGAGATGATCGGCTACTTGCTTGTGCGCGGGGGCGTTCATGTTTTGGCGTACGCCAAGGCGTTGGAAGTGGCGACGGGCGTTGATGTGACGAAGCTTCTGCCAATCCCGAACCTCGATAACCGCGTGTTCGATGCGGCGAGAAAGTATGAGGATCAAGGCGTCCACCGCCGTCTTTATACGTTCAGCGATCGCTATTACAAAGAAATCGTCCGCATTTGGAAAGGAACCCATCCAAGCGACGGCCAGCCGCTCGAGGTGGTCGAAGGAGCGCCCCAAGGGGGGGCGATCCCCGATTTGGACGAAGTGCCGGAAGAATTCGCTCCCGGGATTTCGGCCGAAGATTTTTTGGAAATCGCCAAGCGGCTGCAGCGGTCGGCAGGGTTGTGATGAGGCGCCCAACGGCGCCTGATTTTTTTTTGGAAAGCCGGTCGTTGAACAAAAAGGGCGGCGCAACGAAGAGATGACGCCAATGTTGTTTTTTCCCTTCACTCGGAAATCATTCGCATTTTAGGGGCATCGGGCATGATGGCGATTCCGACGGAAGCCGACTTTGACAACGAAGAAATTGGCGATATCGTCCGCCGCGCGATGCAAGGGGCGACGGTGGGGCTATGAGCGCGTTCAGCTGTTCCGGCTCGCCTGGGATCTCACGATGAGCGCGTTCGGAGCCCGGCAGACGCATTACGAATATGACTTTTTCGGCGATCCCGTTCGGATGGGGATGGCGTATTTCGACGCATATGAAAAAGAGCCGTATCAACAGTTCGTGCGTGAATTTCTGCGCGGCGCCAAAAGCGTGTTCATTCCTTCTGACACCCAGCGGTGACAGTGCAAATGGAGTTGAATTTGATCGAAAGGGGAGAAGGATGGTGAAATTTTCTATTATTCGCTGCGCCCGCGCGGTGCTGCATGTGACCGATTTGGCCGCCGCCCGCGATTTTTACGAACGGGTGCTTGGGTTTGTCGTGACGGAAGCGGATGAGAGCCATCTGTATTTGCGGGGGGCTGGAAGAATATCATCATCATAGCCTTCTATTGAAAAAGGCGCCCCGCCCTGCGGTTGAAGCGCTTGGCTACAAAGTCGGTTTCGAACAGCAATTGGAAGCGCTTTATGAATGGTTTGCGGCGCAAACGCTGCAGCCGAAATGGCTGGAAGCAGGAAGCCAGCACGCCGTCGGGAGAGCGTTTCGCGTGCAAGATCCGCCCGGGCTGCCGCTTGAGTTTTTTGCCCAGATGGAGAAAACAGAGCGGCTTTTGCAGCGGTATGACGTATACCGCGGCGCCCGCGTGCAGCGCATCGATCATTTCAACTGCGCGGTTAGAGATGTAAAGAACGCGTACGACTTTTATGTCCATGGTTTGGGCTTTGCCTGCTCGGAGTATACGGAAACAGAGGATGGGAAACTTTGTGCTGCATGGCTGCACCGGAAGCAAAACGTCCACGATTTGGCGCTGATGAACGGAAAAGGGCCGCGCCTTCACCATATCGGGTTTTGGCTGCCGGACCCGCTCAGCCTGATCCATGCGTGCGATGTGCTGGCGGCGGCCGGATATGCGCCGAACATTGAACGCGGGCCGGGCCGCCACGGATTGTCGAACGCCTTCTTTGTCTATTTGCGCGATCCGGATGGCCATCGCATTGAGCTGTATAACGGCGATTATTTGACGAGCGACCCCGATTTTCCGCCGATCCGTTGGGATTTGGATGACCCAAGGCGCCAGACGTTTTGGGGGCATGCGGCGCCGGACAGCTGGTTTGAAGAGGCGTCCGTCGTTCTTGACGTTCACAGCGGCCAGCCGATCGAGCAAAGCGAACCGACATTGGCGAAGCGGAAACCGACCTTTCTCATTTAGAAAGACCGCCGTTTTCTGCCGGCCGTTTTCGCGATCATCATGATATATGATTTTATGATTGGTTTCATATATGATTTTGTGTAAAATGTAAATAAGATTCAGAAAAAACAAGTCGACAGGGGGAGAAGGGATGGCATACCGCGAGGCGAAAGAACGGCTGCGCGGCTCAATTGCGCCGGTCGTCACGCCGTTTGATGAGGAAGGAAACGTGGATTTTGCGGCGCTTGCCGCGCTCATCGATTGGCATATTGAAAGCGGCACGCACGGCATTTCCGTCACGTCCGGAGGGGGTGAACATGATGCATTACGAATGCGAGCTTGCGGTGGTGATCGGCCGCCCGGCCCGCCGGGTGAGGGCGGAACAGGCGTACGACTACATTTCCGGCTACACCATTGCCAACGATTACGCAGTCCGCGATTACTTAGAAAATTATTACCGGCCGAATTTCCGCGTCAAAAACCGCGACCAGGCGACGCCGCTCGGCCCATGGATCGTCAGCCATGACGAAGTCGCCGAGGGGCGGAAAGAAGACATCGATGCGGCGGTTCGGGCGGCGAAGGAGGCGTTTGATCACGGGCCGTGGCGGACGATGCCGGTTGAAAAGAGGCTCCGTTATTTGTTCCGCATTGCCGAGCTGATTGAAACATATGCGGACGACATCGCCTATTTAGAGGCGCTCGACACCGGCATTCCGATCAGCCAGGCGAAAAAACAGGCCGCCCGCGCGGCGGAAAACTTCCGCTTTTACGCGGAAATGGTGAAGACGCGCCTTGTTGGCGAGGCGTATCATGTGAATGGTCAGTTTTTAAACTATACCGTTTATAAACCAGTCGGCGTCGCCGGGCTCATTACGCCGTGGAATACGCCGTTTATGCTGGAAACGTGGAAGGTGGCTCCCGCGCTGGCGACCGGCAACACCGTTGTCTTGAAGCCGGCCGAATGGTCGCCGTTGACGGCGAATAAACTGGCGGAAATCATCGATGAAGCCGGGCTGCCTCGCAGGGTGTTCAACGTCGTGCACGGGTTTGGCGAAACGGCGGGCGCCGCATTGGTCGCCCATCCGGACGTGCGCCTCATCACGTTTACCGGCGAGACGACGACCGGCATGGAGATCATCCGCAACAGCGCGGCAACGTTGAAAAAAACATCGATGGAGCTCGGCGGCAAGTCGCCGCTCATCGTGTTCGCCGACGCCGATCTCGATCGGGCGCTTGACGCAGCGGTGTGGGGCGTATTTTCGCTCAATGGCGAGCGGTGCACGGCCAACTCGCGGCTTTTGCTTGAACAGTCGATTTACGATGAATTTGTCGCCCGGCTGAAAGAGCGCGTCGACCGCATCGTCATCGGCGATCCGATGAACCCCGCGACCGAACTGGGACCGCTCATTCATCGCGATCATTGGGAGCGGGTGAACCGCTATATTGAGATCGCCAAACAGGAAGGGGCGGACGTCTATGCCCCGGGCGTTCCGAAAGGGCTGGAGCGCGGCAACTTTGTGCCCCCGACATTATTGCTTAACTGCCGCAACGATGTCAACTACCCCCACTTAGCTAACGCTTGAAGTGGGGGCTTGCAACTCCCCAGAAGTACAAGCGGACTTCGTCCTCCTTCCTTGACTTGGGGTTGCA
>NZ_PIJG01000022.1:0-44119 GCF_002809955.1 Geobacillus sp. Manikaran-105 | reverse complement strand
CCGGTCCGCTCGACTTGCATGTATTAGGCACGCCGCCAGCGTTCGTCCTGAGCCAGGATCAAACTCTCCAAAGAAAGTTGATTGGCTTTTGCTTCGGCCAATGCGGCCGAAGTTTTTTTCATGACGCTTGCGTTTTGTTTAGTTTTCAAGGAGCTTGATCTTTACTTTAATGATGACAGCTATTACATAATAACTGATGGGCGATGAAAAGTCAATAGTTTTTTTATTTCGTTGTTGCCGGCGCAAGCAAAGTTGATTGTATCATGTTGATGTTGTTTATGCAACGGTATTTTTTGGACGGTTGGCAATTTAATTCAAAAAACAATGCGAAATGCGTTATTCTCAAGCTGAGAAACCTGCTGAAATCCGCTTCCTCTTTCGGCGATGAACAACAGCAGCAAGAGAAAATGATTGTTTTTCACCGGCCTTTTCGGTCGACTATTCATCCATTGGTGCACGCAAAACCTCCTCAATATATATATCATGTTGAGTGCTTAACAGAAGCAATCGTCCCGTCCTCGCTGCTTTGACAACCGGCCGGGTTGGCTCGTCTGGCTGAATCAACATGACTTCGGCTGTCTCACCGTTGGATAGTTTGACGACGGCTCCTGTTTGCAGGCCGACGAGACGGTTCAACAGTACAGCGACGGCGTCTGCGCTCAATCTGCCGGCTTGCTGCCGCAACATCGTTTCAATGGCCCGAAGCGGCGGCTGTTTGCGCCGATACAAGCGCTCTGACGTCATGGCGTGGTACACATCCGCTGTTGCGACGAGTTGGCTGTAGGGGTGAATTTTTTTCGCTTTTAACTTGAGTGGATAGCCGCTGCCGTCGTTTCGCTCATGATGTTGCAAAACGGCTAGCTTCGCTCCATGGCTTAACGCTGTGATCTTCTGCACCATGCGGTAGCCGAGAATCGGATGTTGCTTCACTTCGCGGAACTCCACTTCAGTGAGCGCCGACGGCTTCGTTAAAATTTGTTTGCTCATTTTTGCCATGCCGCAGTCGGACAAGACGCCGGCTAAAACGACTTGGTGGCATTCCCCGCGGCTATACCCGAGCTCCATGGCTAAAAAGCCGGCGAGCAATCCTACACTGACGGCGTGATGATATAAATATTCCTCTTTTGTCGCATAATGGTGCAACGCAAGCAATTCCCGCTTGCAGCCTGTCATGTGTTCAAAAAGGGGAATGACAGCTTCCCTTATTTCATTGATGTCGACCGGCAAGCCGGACCGCCAAGATTGAAACCATGTCTTGTATTGGCGGACGGTCTCTAAATATAAAGAGAGCGGCCGTTGATCCTCCGCCGCGGCCGAATCCCCCGGCGAAAATGGTTCGCCGTTTGCGAGAAACGGCTCAATCTCCACTTCCTCTACAAGAAATTTTTCAAGCACTTGCAACAACGGTGTTGTAATAATAGTGTTTTTTGTCATAATCGGCCGTTTCGTTTTGCCGATTACATCTTCAGCAAGCACACAGCCTTCGCGAAGCTGGGAGCGCTTCACGCGAACCATCCATGTAGCCCCCCGTCTTTTTGTTTTTATCGTAGCACGATTTAGGCTGCAATAACAGCACTTTCGCAATCGGAAAGCCCAATAAGCGCGTTTCGCTTTCCGATTCGCCGTAAAAACAGACGCACGCATTTTCAAACGAAAGGGCGCCCCGCACCTGCAGGCGGAACGCCATTCAATTAAGCGGGATGCCCTTCTTCCTCTTTCTCTTCTTTTTCTTCCTCTGGCACTTTGGCAACTGTCGCTACACACTCATGTTCGTCTTCGCCCGAGAGGCGAATGAGCTTGACGCCTTGGGCAATTCTCCCTGTCCTGGAAATATCGCTGACAGCGATGCGGATCAGCACGCCGCCTGTCGTAATGACCATTAAATCTTCATTGCCGACGACTGTTGTCACTGCAACAACAGGGCCGTTCCGTTCCGTGACATTGCACGTTTTCAACCCTTTGCCGCCCCGGCTTTGCACGCGATACTCCGAAGCTGGGGTGCGTTTGCCAAACCCTTTTTTCGTCACAACAAGAACATCATGATGGTCTTCCAAGATTTCCATGCCAACGACTTCATCGCCGTCATCGAGTGAGATGGCCTTGACCCCCGTCGCACTGCGTCCCATTGTCCGCACATCCGTTTCTGGAAAACGGATGAGCATCCCTCTTTTCGTGCCGATAATCAAATGTTTTTTACCGTCCGTCAACTTGACGGAAATCAGCTCATCCCCCTCGCGCAAGTGAATGGCGATGAGCCCATTGTTGCGGATGTGGGCGAAAGCTGAGAGCGGAGAGCGCTTGGCGATCCCTTGCTTTGTCGCAAACACGAGATAAAGCTCATTATCAAACTCATTTTCAATGGGGATCATGGCGTTGATCCATTCATCCTTGTCGAGCTCAAGCAAGTTGATGATCGGCAGCCCTTTGGCGGTGCGGCCGAATTCCGGAATTTCATAGCCTTTCGCCCGGTATACTTTCCCTTTATTTGTGAAAAACAGCACGTTGTCATGAGTAGAAGTGACGAGCAAATGTTCGACAAAGTCATCCTCGGCGGTATGCATGCCTTGCACGCCCCGGCCGCCGCGTTTCTGGCTTCGATACGTCGATAACGGCAGGCGCTTAATATATCCTTTATGGGTGAGCGTAATGACGACATGTTCGTGCGGGATTAAGTCTTCGTCGTCAAACTGTTCGACAGCCCCCGCAATGATCTCTGTGCGCCGCTCGTCGTTAAACCGCTCTTTGATTTCGGCCAGCTCATCGCGAATGATCTGCAATACTTTCTCTTCGTCAGCCAACACCGCTTTCAACTCAGCGATGAGGCGGAGAAGCTCTTGATACTCCTGTTCAATTTTTTCCCGCTCGAGGCCGGTCAGCCGTTGCAGGCGCATATCTAGGATCGCCTGCGCCTGCCGTTCGCTGAGCGAAAACCGCTCCATCAACCCTTCGCGCGCTATTTCTGTCGTTCGCGAACGACGGATGAGGTCGATCACTTCATCCAAATGGTCAAGGGCAATGCGCAAGCCTTCAAGAATATGGGCGCGCGCTTCAGCTTTTTTCAGCTCAAAGGCAGTTCGCCGGCGGATGACCGTTTTCTGGTGGTTCAAATAGTGCTCCAAACATTCTTTTAAGTTCAACACTTTCGGCTCGCCATCCACCAAGGCGAGCATGTTGATTCCAAAACTCGTCTGCAAGGCGGTATGTTTGTATAAGTTGTTTAACACGACCTTCGCGTTCGCATCGCGCCGCACTTCAATAACGATGCGCATTCCGCTCCGGTCCGATTCATCGCGCAAATCGGTGATGCCGTCGATTTTTCTCTCGCGCACCAATTCGGCGATCCGTTCAATCAGCTTTGCTTTGTTCACTTGATAGGGGAGTTCGCTTACAATAATCGTTTCCTTGCCATTGGCATGCTGCTCAATTTCAGCCTTGGCGCGCAACGTAATGGATCCCCGTCCCGTTTCGTACGCCTTGCGGATGCCGCTGCGGCCGATGATTTGCCCGGCCGTCGGGAAATCCGGACCAGGAATGTATTCCATCAAGTCGGCAACGGTCATCTCCGGGTTTCGGCTTAACGCCAACAGCGCATCGATGACCTCGCCAAGCTGATGCGGAGGGATGTTCGTCGCCATCCCAACGGCAATGCCTGACGAACCATTGACAAGCAAGTTTGGAAACCGTGACGGCAGCACAACCGGTTCTTTTTCTGAACCGTCGTAGTTATCTTGGTAATCGATCGTGTCTTTATTGATGTCGCGCAACAGCTCCATGGCGATTTTCGACATGCGGGCTTCCGTGTAACGCATGGCCGCTGCTGCATCGCCGTCGATCGACCCGAAGTTGCCGTGCCCGTCAACGAGCATGTACCGGTAGTTGAAGTCTTGCGCCATGCGCACCATCGTATCATACACGGCGGCGTCGCCGTGCGGGTGGTATTTCCCGATCACTTCGCCGACGATGCGGGCTGACTTTTTATACGGTTTATCAGCGGTCATGCCGAGGTCATGCATGGCATATAAAATGCGGCGGTGCACCGGTTTCAGCCCATCGCGCACATCCGGCAAGGCGCGGGAAACGATGACGCTCATGGCGTAGTCAAGGAACGACGAGCGCATTTCCTGGCTGATATTGACTTCGCGAATGCGCGATTGTTCATGTTCTGCCATTCATATAAACCTCCCTTTTGAGCCTTCTTCGGCCCGGTCTGCCTTTACAGGGAGCAGACATAGGCGGACGGCGGGCGCCGCTTCGTTTGCGCCCCGGTTGGCCCCGTCGGCAAAAAGAAGCGAGGAGGGCGGCCCCATCCCTCTCTTTTCATCCTAAATGTCCAAGTTTTTCACATAACGGGCGTTTTCTTCGATAAATTGGCGGCGTGGCTCGACTTTGTCGCCCATTAAAATTTCAAACGTTTCATCTGCGTCAATGGCATCTTGCAAGCTGACTTGAAGCAATGTTCGCTTTTCCGGGTTCATCGTCGTCTCCCAAAGTTGCTCTGGGTTCATCTCGCCCAACCCTTTGTAGCGTTGGATTGTCGGCTTCGGTTGTTCCGGCAGCTCAGCAAGAATTTTTTCGAGCTGGCGGTCGTTGTAAGCGTAGCGCACTTGTTTTCCTTGTTCGATTTTATACAGGGGCGGTTGGGCGATGTACACATAGCCGTGCTCGATAAATTGACGCATGTAGCGATAAAAGAATGTCAAAAGAAGCGTGCGGATATGAGCGCCGTCGACGTCCGCATCGGTCATAATGATGACTTTATGATAACGCGCCTTTGAGATGTCGAACTCTTCGCCAATGCCGGTGCCAAGAGCGGTGATGATCGCTCGCACTTCGTTGTTGGACAAGATTTTGTCGATTCTTGCCTTCTCAACGTTGAGAATTTTCCCACGTAACGGCAAAATTGCCTGGAAATGGCGGTCGCGCCCTTGTTTCGCTGAACCGCCCGCCGAATCCCCCTCCACGATATACAGCTCGCTGATCGACGGATCTCTTGACGAGCAGTCGGCAAGTTTGCCCGGCAAATTGGAGACTTCAAGCGCGCTTTTGCGCCGCGTCAGTTCGCGCGCCTTTTTGGCCGCCAGGCGGGCGCGGGCGGCCATCATCCCTTTTTCGACAATTTTTCGGGCAATGGTCGGGTGTTCGAGCAAAAACGTTTCAAATTGTTCAGAAAAGACAGCGTCCGTCACCGTGCGCGCATCGCTGTTGCCGAGCTTTGTTTTCGTCTGCCCCTCAAATTGCGGGGAGGGGTGTTTGATTGACACAATGGCCGTCAGCCCTTCCCGCACATCTTCCCCCGTCAAATTGGCATCATTGTCCTTGAAAATTTGCTGTTTGCGGGCGTAGTCATTGATGATGCGCGTCAACGCCATTTTAAAGCCGGATTCATGCGTGCCGCCTTCGTGCGTATGGATATTATTCACGAATGAATAAATGTTGCTCGTATAGCCGTCGTTGTACTGCAAGGCGATTTCGACAGCGATGCCGTCGCGCTCGCCGGCAATGTAAATCGGCTCTTCGTGCAACACTTCCCGCGTCCGATTCAAATGGCGGACGTAAGAGCGGATGCCGCCTTCATAAAAGTATTCACTTTTCCGGTTGTCAACCCGTTCATCCGTCAAGGTGATTTTCAAGCCGCGGTTCAAAAAGGCGAGCTCGCGCAGCCGGGCGGCCAACGTTTCGTAATCAAACTCGGTCGTTTCTGTAAAAATTTCCGGATCCGGCTTAAAGCGGGTCGTCGTCCCGGTTCGGTCCGTCTCGCCGATGACTTGCAGATCGGTGCACGGCTCGCCCCGCTCGTATTTTTGATAATGGATTTTCCCATCTCGGTATACGTAAACTTCCAGCCATTCCGACAAGGCGTTGACGACCGAGGCGCCGACGCCGTGCAAGCCGCCGGATACTTTATAACCGCCGCCGCCGAACTTCCCGCCGGCGTGCAGAACGGTCATGATGACCTCAACAGCCGGCCGTCCGGTTGCCTCATGCACATCGACTGGAATGCCGCGCCCGTTGTCAGCGACCGTGATGCTGTTATCCTTTCCGATCGTCACATGAATTTCCGTGCAATAGCCGGCTAATGCTTCGTCAATGCTGTTGTCGACGATTTCCCAAACGAGGTGGTGCAGCCCTTTAGGCCCCGTCGAGCCGATGTACATCCCCGGGCGCTTTCGAACTGCTTCAAGGCCTTCGAGCACTTGGATTTGGCTCGCGTCGTACGCTCGCTCAACCCGTTGTTCCATTGTCATGCCAGATCACCTACGCTTTCTTTGCAAACGTTCAACGTTTTGCGGTCAAGAAGGGGCAGCTACCGAACCGGAGTGGACTCGATAAATAGCCGCTTCTTGAATGATATCGTGCTTAATGCCGTCAATGCTCGTTGTGGTCACGAAAGTTTGCACTTTTTTTCGGATCGCATCTAAGAGGTGGGTTTGCCGAAAGTCATCAAGTTCGGACAGCACATCATCGAGCAACAAAATGGGGTAATCACCTAACTCGGAAAAGATGAGCTCAATTTCCGCCAGTTTCACCGCCAGCGCGGTTGTGCGCTGTTGCCCTTGGGAACCGAACGTTTGGACGTTTTTTCCGTTGACGATAAACGCGATGTCATCGCGATGCGGGCCGGCAAGCGTCGTTCCCCGCTCGATTTCCCGTTTTCGCAAGGAAGCGAACGTTTCGCAGTATGCTTCTACTATTCTCGACAATTCTGCCTTTTCTGATACGTCGACCGACGGTTCATACCGAATGCCGAGTTGTTCAGCTCCGCGGCTGATTTCACGGTGGATCGGCATCGCCCACTGCTCAAGCAGCGACAAAAACTGGCGGCGCCGCAACGTAATCTTCGCCGCCAGCACGGCGAGCTGTTCGGTTAATACGTCAAGCACCGCCTCGTTGCCCCTCTCGCGCGTCTGCATCATCTTCAAGCAGTGGTTGCGCTGCTGCAACAGTTTTTGGTATTGACCCAAATCATGTATATAAACGGGGGATACTTGTCCGATTTCCATATCGATAAACCGCCGCCGCACTTGCGGACTTCCTTTGACCAGATTCAAGTCTTCCGGAGCGAACATGACGACATTTAACTGCCCGACATATTGGCTGAGCCGTCGCTGTTCAATATGGTTGCATCTCGCTTTTTTCCCTTTTTTTGAGATGAGCAGTTCAAGGGCAAGAGAACCGCTTCGTTTTTCCGCTCTTCCTTCTATTTTAGCATACTCTTCATTCCAACGGATAAGGTCTTTATCGTTCGATGTGCGGTGCGATTTCGCCATGGCCAATACATAAATGGCCTCCATCATGTTTGTCTTCCCTTGGGCATTTTCCCCGAGAATGACGTTGACGCCTTGGCTGAAATTCACCATTTCATGTTCGTAGTTGCGGTAGTTCGTTAACACTAAGTCGGTTAAAAACACCCGATCTTCACCTACTCTGCCCGTACAACGACAAACGTGCCGATTTGCTCCACATCCACCCGGTCGCCGTCTTTTAACTTCCGCCCGCGCCGGGTCTCTCTTTCGCCATTGACGAGCACGTTGTATTCCTGCAAAAACCATTTCGCAGCGCCGCCTGTATCAATTAACTGCACAAGCTTCAACAGCTGTCCTAACGTGATCGTTTCCGTTTTAATCGTCACCGTTTGTTCCATCCGTTCATCGCTCGCTTTCCTCTAAGTCGCCTATTCCTTTATTTTATCGAAAACATCGCCCGCCCGCAAAGAAAGCCGATGAAGAGAATGGGACGCAATTGTCCCCATCCTCTCCATCGGAGGCATTGCGAAAAGGACGGCGTCCATGACTGGATCGCCCTTTTATGCGTTTCCGACATACATCAATATGTTCTTACCGGCAAAATGAGCTGCAGCATCGAGTCGGTGTAAAGCGGACGCAGCACGAACGGGCGCATTGCCCCGGTGAAACTGATTTGAATATCGGTGCCATCAAGGGCCCGGAGTGCATCCATCATATATTTTGCGCTGAACGAGATGTTTAACTCTTCCCCTTCAAGTGATTCGGCCTGCAACTGTTCCGTCACTTTCCCGATTTCTGGAGAAACCGAGGAAATTTCCAACAGCCCTCCCGGGAGCGTCGTCAGTTTCACGACATTGTTTCTCCCTTCCCTTGCAAGCAGTGATGCCCGGTCAATCGCTTGCAAAAACTCTTTCGCATTGACGGTCATCGTTGTTTTGCTTTCTGTCGGAATCAGGCGGGCTGTTTCCGGATAGTTTCCGTCAAGCAGCCGGGAAAAGAAAAGAAGATGTTCCGCTTTAAACAACACTTGGTTGGCCGTTATGACAATATCGACCGGAGCGCTGCCGTCGTCCAAAATTTTGCTCAGCTCGTTTAGGCTTTTCCCCGGAATGACGACGTTGTACGACACAGCATGTCCTGCTTCAATTTTTACCTTTCGCATCGCCAAACGATGGCTGTCTGTCGCCGTGCAGACGAGTTCGTTATTCTCCACTTTCCAGTTGACACCTGTCAAGATGGGGCGCGTTTCCGATGTTGAAACAGCAAAAACAGTTTGTCGGATGATTGTCTTCAATAGATCAGCCGGAATTTGAAAGACGTTTTCTTCCTCAATTTGCGGCAACCGCGGATATTCGTCGGCATTTAAGCCATTGAGACGGAATTCCGAGTGGCCTGAGCGGATGACAGTCAAAAAGTTGTCTTCCGTCTCGATCTCGACAGTTTGCTGCGGCAGCTTTTTGACAATTTCAGCAAAAAAGCGAGCTTGCAGCACGATGCTTCCCGGCCTTTTGACATCAACGAGCAGCCGACCTTCTTTTTCAAGCGGAATGAACGACTCGATCGAAATATCGGAGTCGCTGCCTGTCAATGTCACCCCAAGGGCCGTCGCTGTCAGTTTAATCCCTGTCAAAATCGGAATCGTCGTTCTCGTCGATACAGCTTTCATCACATCTTGGACGCTTCTTGCCAGCGCTTCACGGTCAATCGAGATGTTCACTTGCTGTTCCTCCTCGTTTTAATGGTGATCGGAAATAAATTATAAAAATATAAAAAATAAAAACCGTAGTACTAGTAGTATGGCTTGTTGGTATGTGGATAACCAAGAAAAGCGAAGCAAGCACAGCTTGCCCACATGTGGATAAGCTGTGCGTAAGACAGCGGCGGTTATTCACAGTTGCTTCAGCTTTTCTTGGATTTCTTTCACATGTTTCTGCAGCTGCGTGTCGGTTTGCAAAAGCTTTGATATTTTTTCATGGGCGTGGATGACCGTCGTATGATCGCGGCCGCCAAATTCGTCGCCGATTTTTGGCAGCGAACAGTCGGTCAGTTCGCGGGAGAGATACATGGCGATTTGCCGGGGGAACGCGACCGATTTTGTCCGTTTTTTTGCCTTAAAGTCTTCAAGCTTAATATTGAAATGCTGTCCAACAACGCGCTGAATGTCTTGGATCGTGATCACTTTGGGCTTCGCGCTCGGAATGATATCCTTCAATGCTTCCGCTGCCAGGTCAGCCGTGATTTCTTTATTGATAAGCGATGAGTAGGCGACGACGCGGATGAGGGCGCCTTCGAGCTCACGGATGTTCGAATCGATTTGATTGGCGATATAAAGCATCACTTCGTTCGGAATGTCAAACCCTTCCGCTTTCGCTTTTTTTCGGAGGATGGCGATCCGCGTTTCCAAATCAGGCGGCGTGATGTCGGTGATCAGCCCCCACTCAAAGCGCGAACGCAAGCGGTCTTCAAGCGTCGGGATTTCTTTAGGCGGCCGGTCGCTTGAAATGACGATTTGCTTGCTTTCTTCATGCAGCGTGTTAAACGTATGGAAAAATTCCTCCTGCGTTTGTTCTTTTCCAGCCAAGAACTGAATATCATCGATCAGCAGAACGTCAACGTTTCGATACTTGTTGCGAAAATCGTCCGGGCGGTTGTCGCGAATGGCGTTAATAAACTCGTTTGTAAACTTTTCTGAAGATAAATAGACAACTTTCGCGGATGGGTTATGTTCAATGACGTAATGGCCGATCGCGTGCATCAAATGCGTTTTTCCAAGTCCGACTCCGCCGTAAATGAAAAGCGGGTTGTACGCCTTGGCCGGAGCTTCGGCGACCGCGAGTGATGCAGCATGGGCGAACCGGTTGCCGGAGCCGATGACAAACGTGTCGAATGTATATTTCGGATTTAACATGCTTTGCGGGAAATCATTCGCTTCCTCGTACGGCTTCCGCTGTTTTTTGGCCGGTTGAAACTCGAGTTCTTCGTCAGCCTGGTTTGGCGGAATGATAAATTTGACGGCCAGCTCTTCGCCGGTAATGGCGTAGATCGTTTCCCCAATTAAATGGGAATAGCGGGAATCAAGCCAGTCTCTAGCAAACTCGTTCGGGGCTACGATGACGAGCGTGTCACCACGCAAAGAGTGGGCTTTCGTTGACTTGAGCCAAGTCTCAAAGCTCGGCTTGCTGATTTTCCGTTCAATTTCCTGAAGCACGCGATCCCATAAATCATGGATATTTTCCACCCGTTGCCCCTCCCTTTTAATTCAGAGGATAATCATTTGTTTAAAAAAATAAGTTTGTGGAAAAGATATATTAAGGAAAAAAGACGGCTTTTCGACAAAATCCACCAACTGTGGACAACATTATAAACAAGATGTGAAAAAACATATCCACAAACTATCCACAAGTGTGGATATGTTTTTTTATCCACACAGTTATCCATTGTCGACCATAGTGAAAACACAATAATAATAGCAAATAAAACGGCTTGTTGCAACGGAATTTTTTGATTATCCACAAAACGGACAGGCTGTGAAAAAAACGTTATCCACACCGTTGCGTATGTGAAAAAAATGTCGATAAATGTTGTGGATTGTGGTTGGGGACAGAAAAATTTATCCACATCAAGGCCGCCTCAAGAAAAGAGAAAGGGGCGGTTGACATTTGCTGAGATTGTTCAATATAATGAGAAAGACTGCCCGTAACAGTTATTCCTTCAGGGAGGTGTCATAGATGAAACGGACGTATCAACCAAATAGACGGAAGCGCAGCAAAGTGCACGGGTTCCGCGCGCGCATGAGCACGAAAAATGGGAGAAAAGTATTGGCGCGCCGCCGTCGCAAAGGAAGAAAAGTATTGTCTGCATAATAGGCCACTGAAGCTTCAGTGGTCTTTTTTCTCAATGTTTTGGCGGCGGGAAACTAGGCAAATGGAGTGTTTTAGGGGCATGAAAAAAAAATATCGCATCAAAAAAAACGAGGAATTTCAAGAGGTGTTTCAGCAGGGCGTCTCGGTGGCGAACCGCCAGTTTGTCGTCTACACGCTTGACCGTCCTGAGCAGCCTTATTTTCGCATTGGGCTGTCAGTCAGCAAAAAGCTTGGCAAAGCGGTTGTCAGAAACCGGATCAAACGATACGTCCGCCAATGCTTTCTTGAATTGAAAGAAGAGGTCGCCCCTGGCAAGGACTATGTCATTATTGCCAGGCAGCCTGCGGCGGAAATGGGCTACGCGGAAGTGAAAAAAAGTTTGATCCATGTGCTGCGGAAAGCCGGGGGGCTGAAAAAGGAGGCTGAACGCCGGATTTAGCCTGAAAAAACGCTCTCACAAGGGCGGAAAAAGATGATAAAATACATACAGTGAACTTGTACATGTGGGAGGAAAAAGAAGGTGAAAAGGCGAATACTATTCATTGCTTTGATCGGTGCATTGGCTGCCATGCTGGCCGGATGCACGGAAATCAATCAGCCGATCACTCCGGAAAGCAAAGGATTTTGGAACGAGTATATCGTTTATCCGCTCTCCTGGCTGATCAAATATGTGGCCGGGCTGCTCGGCGGAAGTTTTGGGTTGTCGATTATTGTCGTCACTATTTTAATCCGTTTGTTGATTTTGCCGCTGATGATCCAACAGACGCGCAATGCCAAAGCGATGCAAGCGCTTCAGCCGGAAATAGAGGCGTTGCGTAAAAAGTACAGTTCGAAAGACGCTCAGACACAGCAAAAGCTCCAGCAGGAAATGATGCTCTTGTTCCAAAAGCACGGGGTCAATCCGATGGCCGGCTGTTTGCCGATTTTAATCCAAATGCCGATTTTAATCGGTTTTTACCACGCGATTATGCGGACAAGGGAAATTGCCCAACATAATTTTTTATGGTTTGACCTTGGCGAAAAGGATCCGTACTTTATTTTGCCGGTCATTGCCGGGGTGACGACGTTTATCCAGCAAAAGATCATGATGGCCGGCTCCGCTCAGCAAAACCCGCAAATGGCGATGATGCTTTGGATGATGCCGATTATGATCGTCATTTTCGCGATCAACTTCCCAGCTGCTTTGTCGCTTTACTGGGTCGTCGGAAATATTTTCTCCATTGTGCAAACGTATCTCATTAAAGGGCCGGAGATTGCCGCCCATTCAGGAGGAGCGAAAAAGTGAAAGAAGTGACCGCGACTGCCCGGACAGTCGAAGAGGCGGTGCAGTTGGCGCTCGCGCAGCTTGGCGTGCCTCGAGAGCGTGCGGTTATTGTTGTGCTCGATGAAGGGAAAAGAGGTTGGTTTGGCTTGTTTGGCGGCCGGCCGGCGGTTGTCAAAGCGGTGTTGAAAATGGATCCGGTTGAGGAGACGGTGCGCTTCTTGCAGCAAGTCATTGCGCATATGGGAGCGGAAGAGGCAGACGTCGAAGCTGTCCGCTGCGGCAAGCAAGTGACGCTCCACATCCATGGGGGGCCGGTCGGTTTGTTGATCGGCAAACACGGCCAAACTTTAAATGCTCTCCAGTTTTTGGCGCAGCTTGTCGCCAATCGCCATGCGGAGGAATATATGTCGATTGCGGTTGACGTGGAGCATTATCGCGAACGAAGGGAAAAGGCGCTTGTGGAACTGGCGCACAAACTGGCGGCTCAGGCGGTCAGGACAGGCAAAGAAGTGAGGCTGGAGCCGTTGCCCGCCCATGAACGCAAAATCATCCATGCTGCGTTGGCCGGCCATAAGCATGTCTCTACCTATTCGGTTGGAGTTGACCCGCACCGCCTTATTGTTGTTTCCCCGATAACAAGCAAAAAATCGCCAACGAAAAGGACGCCCCTCTAACGAATGTGGAGGAGGCCTCTTTTTTTGCCCTCTTTCGCTTGTGTATTTGCGGCTGCGCGAAAATGGGCCAGCAATATATTTTTCCACAGCGGGGCTGAGCGTGCCATATTGTTATTCACATGTGGATAAGTTAAAATTGAACTAAACAACTATGCACAGGGAGCATGCGGCTGAGAAAGGCTGTGGATATAGAAGAAACGGAGAAAAGCGAGGTGAAAAGCGGTGACACAATTGGATACGATTGCCGCCATTTCAACGCCGATGGGCGAGGGGGCGATCGCCATCGTCCGGCTGAGCGGAGATGAGGCGGTGGAGATCACTGACCGGCTGTTTCGGAGCCCGAGCGGGAAGCGGCTGAAAGACGTCCCGTCGCATACGATCCATTACGGGCATATTGTCGACCCGAAAAGCGGCCGGGTCGTCGAAGAAGTGATGGTGTCGGTCATGCGGGCGCCGAAAACATTTACACGCGAGGACGTGGTGGAAATTAACTGCCATGGCGGATTTGTTTCCGTCAACCGCGTTTTGCAGTTAGTGCTCGCCAACGGAGCGCGGCTTGCCGAGCCGGGCGAGTTTACGAAGCGGGCGTTTTTAAACGGGCGCATTGACTTGTCCCAAGCGGAGGCGGTCATTGACTTGATTCGGGCGAAAACGGACCGGGCCATGAATGTCGCCTTGCAGCAAATGGAGGGGCGCCTTTCCAAGCTCATCCGCGAGCTGCGGCAGACGATTTTGGAGACGCTGGCGCATGTTGAAGTGAACATCGATTATCCCGAATACGATGATGTCGAGGAGATGACGCCGCGGCTGCTAAAGGAGAAGGCGCAATATGTGCGCCGGCAAATTGAAAAGCTTTTGTCGACCGCCAATCAAGGGAAAATTTTGCGCGAAGGGTTGGCCACGGTCATTATCGGACGGCCGAACGTCGGCAAGTCTTCGCTGTTAAATGCGCTCGCCCATGAAAATCGGGCGATCGTCACCGATATCCCGGGGACGACGCGCGATGTCATTGAGGAGTATGTCAACGTCCGCGGCGTGCCGCTCCGCTTGATTGATACGGCCGGCATCCGGGAAACGGAAGATGTTGTCGAACGAATCGGCGTCGAGCGCTCCCGGCAAATGTTGAAGCGGGCCGATTTAATTTTGCTCGTTTTAAACTACCACGAACCGCTGACAGAAGAAGATGAACGGCTGTTTGCGATGACGGAAGGGATGGATGTCATCGTCATTGTGAATAAGACCGATTTGCCCAAGCAGATTGACATGGAGCGCGTGAACGAGCTGGCGGCCGGCCGTCCGGTCGTGGCGACGTCGTTGCTGCGCGAACAAGGAATTGATGAATTGGAACAGGCGATTGCTGACTTATTTTTCGGCGGCGAACTGGAAGCCGGCGATTTAACATACGTCTCCAACTCCCGCCATATCGCCTTGCTCGAGCAGGCGAAACAGGCGATTGACGATGCCTTGGCCGGCATTGACGCCGGCATGCCGGTCGATCTTGTGCAAATCGATTTGCGCCGGGCGTGGGAGCTGCTTGGCGAAATCGTGGGTGATACAGTGCACGAAAGTTTGATTGATCAGCTGTTTGCTCAATTTTGTTTAGGAAAATAAGCAAGGAGGAAACAAGCATGGATTACCAAGGAGGATCGTATGACGTCATCGTCGTCGGCGCCGGCCATGCCGGCTGTGAAGCGGCATTGGCGGCCGCGCGCATCGGGGCGAAAACGCTCGTCATCACCCTTAACCTTGATATGATTGCGTTCATGCCGTGCAACCCGTCGATCGGCGGCCCGGCAAAAGGGATCGTCGTGCGTGAAATCGACGCTCTCGGCGGGGAAATGGGAAGAAACATCGATAAAACATACATTCAAATCCGGATGCTCAACACCGGGAAAGGCCCGGCCGTGCGCGCGCTGAGGGCCCAGGCTGATAAAGTGCTGTACCAGCGGGAAATGAAGAAGACGCTTGAAAGGCAGGAAAACTTGACGCTGCTGCAGGGCAAAGTCGAGCGGCTCATCGTGGAAGACGGCGTCTGCAAAGGCGTCGTTACGCAAACGGGGGCTCATTATTACGCCAAGGCGGTCGTCATCACAACCGGGACGTTTTTGCGCGGGGAGATCATCATTGGCGACATTAAATATTCGAGCGGACCGAACAATCAGCAGCCGTCGATCAAGCTGTCCGAGCATTTAGAGGAGCTTGGGTTTAAGCTCGTCCGCTTTAAAACAGGCACGCCGCCGCGCGTCAACAGCCGGACGATCGATTACAGCAAAACGGAAATTCAGCCGGGCGACGAAGAGCCGCGGGCGTTTTCGTACGAGACGACAACATACATCACGGATCAGCTGCCGTGCTGGCTGACGTACACGACGGAGGAAACGCACCGAATCATCGATGAAAATTTGCATTTGTCGCCGATGTACTCCGGCATGATTAAAGGAACCGGGCCGCGCTATTGCCCATCGATCGAAGATAAAGTCGTTCGGTTCCACGACAAGCCGCGCCATCAAATTTTCCTCGAGCCGGAGGGGCGGGAAACGGAAGAAGTGTACGTGCAAGGACTGTCAACGAGCCTGCCGGAACATATTCAGCGCAAGCTTCTTGAAACGATTCCGGGGCTTGAGAAAGCGCAGCTCATGCGGGCGGGATATGCGATCGAGTACGATGCGATCGTGCCGACCCAGCTCTGGCCGACGCTCGAGACGAAGCTTGTGAAAAACTTGTATACCGCAGGGCAAATCAACGGTACGTCCGGCTATGAAGAAGCGGCGGGCCAAGGCATTATGGCCGGCATTAACGCCGCCCACCGTGCGCTCGGCCGCGAGGAGATCATTTTAAGCCGTTCGGACGCCTATATCGGCGTCTTAATCGACGACTTGGTGACGAAAGGGACGAACGAGCCGTACCGCTTGCTCACCTCGCGCGCTGAATATCGGTTGTTGCTCCGCCACGACAACGCCGATTTGCGCCTGACCGAGCTCGGCTATCGGATCGGCCTCATTTCCGAAGAGCGGTATCAAAAATTTTTGGCGAAAAAAGAGGCGATCGAGCGGGAGAAAAAGCGGCTGCAAACGGTGATCATCAAACCGACGCCAAAAGTGCAGGAAGTCATCCGCGAAGCGGGCGGAAGCGAGCTGAAAGACGGCATCCGCGCCGCTGATTTGCTCCGGCGTCCGGAAATGACGTATGAACATATTCGAAAACTGGCGCCGGCGGACGAGGACATCGCTCCGGAAGTGGCCGAGCAAGTCGAAATTCAAATCAAGTACGAAGGCTACATCCAAAAATCGCTGCAGGAAGTCGAGCGGCTCAAAAAAATGGAAAACAAAAAAATCCCGGAAGATATCGATTACGACGCTATCCAAGGGCTGGCGACCGAGGCGCGGCAAAAACTGAAGCAAGTGCGGCCGCTCTCAATTGCCCAGGCATCGCGCATTTCCGGCGTCAATCCCGCCGATATTTCGATATTATTAGTGTATTTGGAACAAGGAAGAATTGCGCGCGTGTCGAATGAATAAATCATGAGGGAAAGGATTGGCATATGGAGGCGACACAATTTCAATCCATGCTCGAAGAGAGAGGGATTTCCCTCTCTTCCCGGGCGCTTGCGCAGTTTGAGCGCTATTATGAACTGCTTGTGGAATGGAATGAGAAAATGAATTTGACTGCCATTACGGACAAGCCCGGCGTCTATGTAAAGCATTTTTTTGATTCGGTTTCTCCGGCTTTCTATTACAATTTTTCCGCGCCTATATCGCTTTGCGATGTCGGCGCCGGGGCGGGGTTTCCGAGCATTCCGCTCAAAATTTGTTTTCCGCAGCTGCGCATCTCGATCGTCGATTCGCTGCAAAAGCGCATCCGCTTTTTGGAGCATCTCGTAGCAGAGCTGGAACTTGCGGATGTAGCGCTGTACCATGATCGCGCTGAGACGTTCGCCCGCCAAAAGGGGATGCGCGAATCGTTCGATGTCGTCACGGCTAGAGCGGTGGCGCGCATGCCGGTGCTTGCCGAACTTTGTCTTCCGCTTGTGAAGACAGGCGGTACATTCATTGCGATGAAAGCTGCCTCAGCGCTGGAAGAGCTGAAAGAGGGGGAGAAGGCAATTTCTGTGCTTGGCGGGGAGGTGGCGGCGGTGGAAACGTTCATGCTGCCGTTCGAAGAGGGCGAACGGACGATCATTTTCGTCCGCAAAACGAAAAAGACGCCGGCTCGATATCCGCGCAAGCCGGGAATGCCGAGCAAACAACCGATTCAATAAAACCCCTTGCAGACGGCGCGGGGGTCCGTCCCTCCGCTTTGCGTCCTATGCCAAGGGAAACAAAAGACGGCCTTAAAGCAGCGGCGTATGCCGGGCAAAACAGAGAATATCGGCCAAGTATGTCCAAAGGTGGTGTAGGGGGATGAAGCATCCGTTTTCGCGCTTGTTCAGCTTTGGAGAAAAAGAGCAAGAAGAAATGGGAGAAGACAAAGACCGGGAAGAAGTGCGCCATATTCCCGTTTCCAGCATTATTCCAAACCGTTTCCAACCGCGCGCTGTGTTCGATGAGGAGAAAATCGATGAATTGGCGTTGACGATCCGCACGCATGGCATTATTCAACCGATCGTTGTGCGTGAATGCGGAAACGGCCAATTTGAAATCATTGCCGGCGAGCGGAGATGGCGGGCGGTGCAAAAGCTTGGCTGGACGGAAATCCCCGCTATTGTGAAAAACTTAAACGACAAAGAAACCGCCTCCGTCGCCCTCATCGAAAACCTACAACGCGAGGAATTGACGCCGATCGAAGAGGCGATGGCGTATGCCAGGCTGATCGAGCTGCACGATTTGACGCAGGAGGCGCTCGCCCAGCGCCTTGGCAAGGGGCAATCAACGATCGCCAACAAGCTGCGTCTCCTAAAACTCCCTCAGGAAGTGCAAGAGGCGCTGTTGCAGCGGACGATCACTGAGCGCCACGCACGCGCGTTAATTGTGTTGAAAGATAAAGAGAAACAGCTGAAACTGTTGCAAGAAATCATCGACAAACAGCTCAACGTCAAGCAGACGGAAGACAGGGTCGTCAAGATGCTCGAGGCTGGCGAGCGAAAGCCGAAGCCGAAACGGAAGGCGTTCAGCCGCGATATGCGCATCGCCGTCAACACGATCCGCCAATCGCTCTCCATGGTGGAAAACAGCGGCGTATCCGTCCATTCCGAAGAAGAGGAATTTGACGATTACTATCAAATTACGATTCGCATCGCGAAAAAATAATCATCAAGTCGCCTTTTGCCTCATCAAGCGCAGCTGATGGGGTTTTTTTCTTTCAGAAAACAAAGTCATTTTCCTTTTTTCATGGTAAAATAGAATTTACGAGTAAGGAATAGAGGTAGGTGGCACCGTGGGCAAAGTCATTGCTATTGCAAATCAGAAAGGCGGGGTCGGAAAAACGACAACAGCTGTCAACCTGTCGGCCTGTTTGGCGCATCTCGGAAAAAAAGTGCTGCTCGTTGACGCCGATCCGCAAGGAAACGCGACAAGCGGCATCGGCATTGAAAAAGGCGATGTCGACGAATGCATTTATAATGTCATTATTGGCGATATGAAGGCGAAAGAGGTCATTCGGCCGACGAACATTGAAAACTTATATGTCATCCCGGCGACAATCCAACTTGCCGGTGCAGAAATTGAGCTTGTTTCGGTCATCTCCCGAGAAATCCGGCTCAAAAATGCGCTTGAGCCGCTGAAAGCCATGTACGACTTTATCATTATCGATTGCCCCCCTTCGCTAGGGCTGCTGACGCTGAATGCGCTGACGGCGGCCGATTCCGTCATGATTCCCGTCCAGTGCGAATATTATGCGCTTGAAGGGCTCAGCCAGCTGCTGAACACGATTCGGCTTGTGCAGCGCCACTTAAACTATAATTTGCGCCTCGAAGGCGTCTTGTTGACCATGCTCGATGCGCGGACGAATTTAGGGTTGCAAGTCATTCAGGAGGTCAAAAAGTATTTTCGCGAAATGGTGTACGAAACGATCATCCCGAGAAACGTGCGGCTGAGCGAAGCGCCAAGCCACGGCAAGCCGGTGATTTTGTACGATGTCAAATCGCGGGGGGCGGAAGTGTATTTAGAGTTGGCGAAGGAGGTGCTTGAGCGTGGCTAAAGGTCTTGGCAAAGGCATTAATGCGCTGTTTCACAACCTCGAACTCGACGGAAAAGAGGGAGTGGTGCAGGAGGTCAGCATTCATGTCCTTCATCCGAATCCATACCAGCCGCGGAAAACATTTCAGCCCGAAACGATCGAAGAGTTGAAACAGTCCATTTTGCAGCACGGCATTTTGCAGCCGCTCATCGTCCGCCGGTCGGTCAAAGGGTTTGAAATTGTTGTCGGCGAGCGGCGCTACCGGGCGGCAAAAGAGGCGAACCTGCAGTTTGTGCCGGTCGTCGTGCGCGAACTGACCGATGAACAAATGATGGAGTTTGCCCTTTTGGAAAACTTGCAGCGCGAAGATTTGAACCCGATTGAAGAAGCGATGGCTTATAAAATGTTGATGGACAAACTGCATCTGACCCAGGAGGAAGTCGCCAGCCGCGTCGGAAAGAGCCGCCCGCACGTCGCCAATCATGTGCGCCTCTTGTCGCTTCCTCCCGACGTGCAAAAACTGCTTGCCGATGGAACGCTGTCAATGGGCCATGGACGTGCGCTGCTCGGGCTGAAGCAAAAAAGCAAAATGAAGTTCGTGATCGAGCGGATTGTCCGCGACGGGCTGAACGTCCGCCAGCTCGAGAAACTGATCCGGCAAATCAACGAAAATGTTTCACGTGAAACATCGAAACGGAAACCGCCGGAAAAAAGCGTGTTTCTCCGTGAGAGCGAATCGCTGTTGCGCGAAAAATTCGGCACAAACGTCACGATCAAACAGACGAAGAAAAAGGGGAAAATTGAAATCGAGTTTTTTTCTCCGGAAGACTTGCAAAGAATATTGGAACTGCTTGATGTGCAGTTCGACGAGTAGAGCGGCCTGGCAATAAGGGCCGGTTTATTTTTGCTGGAGCTAGAGAGGGTTGAACATCATGGTATTGCTAGGAACGATTGTGAACGGGCTCAGCATTGTAGCCGGGGCATTGATTGGAAAATGGTTTCACCGCATTCCCGAACGGGTAAAAGAGACGGTGATGGGAGGAATCGGGCTGAATATGCTCGGTTTGACGAACATTCGCGTGGCGAATTTGCTGCCGAGCATTCTTGTCGTGGCGGCTGCCGTGTGTGTTCTTTCATTCGTCTAATAGACGGCCGCCTCTTCGGCCGAGAGCGGACAAACGACGTCCGTGCAGAGGGAGCGCCTAAACCGGGCGTTCAAGGCGCGCAAAAGAAATCCCCTCTTTAAGAACAACAGCCGGATGAGAGGGGATTTTGCTGTTTACCATAAGGAATGCCGGTCTTTCAGAAGCGGTTGGGCGGCTCGCTCTTTGCGGATGATGTGCCGCTCCGCTTCATAAATGCCGTTGGCGATCGTTTTCGCCATATTCATGACGAGATGAAGACGCGTATTTTGCAAGACGAAAAATTCCATAAACCCGCTCACATTGACGACTCCAGTAATATGGGCGTCGCCGACAGGGGGAAGTTGCTTGTTCACTCCGGCTCCGGGGCGAACCGGCCCTTTCGACACGGTGATGGCCCCGACGCTTTTCAACCGTCCGAGGCAAGCGTCGACAGCGATGATAAACGGATCGCGATGAATCAGCTGAATGGCCCCCACTTTTTCTTCCAAGTTGACCGCATGAATCGGCTCTTCAAGCGTTCCGTATACGTGAAAACGGGCCAATGGCTTCTCCTTCAGCATCGTGCCGACGAGCGGTCCAAGCGAATCGCCGGTCGAACGGTCCGTGCCGATGCAGACGACGGCAATCGGTTGAACGAGCGGATCGGGAAGCAGCGAAGTGATTCGCCAGGCGATGGACGATGCCGCCCCCTGTTCATCATAAAAAACGCGATTCCTTTCTTCCCGGGAAGAGAAAAATATCGACGGTATGCTCATGCGATTCACTCCTACTTTCGGTTCAAAATTATTAACAGTATACGGAAAATAAAAGAATCATATACATCTCGATGTTTGTTTTCTTGTCTTTTCTTTTTCGCCCGCTGCCTGCATTTGACTACAAATCGGCGGTCCATCTTGTTAAAATAAAAGCGCAGAATAGAAAAAGGTTGAGGTGTCGTCAACATTGAATGCGATGGAAAAAACGGTTAACCGGCTGCTCGAGCTGTTGACGAATGAGGAGCTATGGCTTCGAATTGGAACAGGGGCGCTTAAGATTGTTCTTATCCTACTCATATGCGCCGCAGCAGTGAAAGTGTTGAAAATAGCCGTTCATAATATGTTCAAAGTGCGGGAGAAAGCACCGATCCGCATTTCGGAACGGCGAGAGATGACGTTAACGCGGCTGTTAGACAATGTGATTACGTACGTACTATATTTTATTGCGCTGTTGATGATTTTAGATACGTTTGGTGTTCCGGTCAAAGCGTTGTTGGCTGGGGCCGGGGTTGTTGGCCTGGCCGTCGGCTTCGGGGCGCAAAGCTTAGTAAAAGACATCATCACCGGGTTTTTCATCATTTTTGAAGACCAGTTTGCGGTCGGCGATTACGTCCGCATCGGCAATTTTGAAGGGTATGTGGAAGAGATCGGGCTTCGGGTGACGAAAATTAAAAGCTGGACGGGAGAAGTGCATATTTTGCCTAACGGCAGCATTACGCAAGTGACGAACTATTCACTTCACAACAGTTTGGCGGTAGTGGACATCAGCATCTCCTATGAAGAAGATATTGAAGAGGCGGAAAAAGCGATTCGTGAACTGCTGCCGCAGTTGCCGGACAAATACGAGGATATGGTCGCACCGCCGCAGTTGCTTGGCGTGCAAAACTTAGTGAACTCGGAAATGGTGCTTCGTATTACATGCGAAACGAAGCCGATGTGCCATGTCGGTGTGGCAAGAGCCATCCGCAAAGAAGTAAAGATGCTTTTAGACGAACGCGGAATCGAAATGGCATACCCAAGGTTCGTGTTGCATCGGCGAAGCGGAGAGGAGCCGCTTGATGCCAAATGGCAAGGGCAGAAATCATGACAATCATGGAGGTGAGCAGATGGAAGAGAAGGAATTTGGCTTGTATGATATCGTTGAGATGAAAAAGCCGCACCCGTGCGGCACGAACCGTTGGAAAGTGATCCGCTTAGGCGCGGATATCCGCATCAAATGCGAGGGGTGCGCCCACAGCGTTCTGTTGCCGCGCAAAGAGTTTATTCGCAAAATGAAAAAAGTGTTAGTCAGGCATGAAGAATGACAAAAGGGGCTGATCCAAAAGAGCGGTAACGCTCCTATCTGGAGCAGCATGGAAACATAGACCGCCACGAAACATCCGGTAAAGCCAAGGGTTTCAGGAGGGGGTCTCTTTCCCATACTTCGGTTGCATCTTATCAAAAAGGGGCTTTTGCGTCAGCCCCTCTTTTGCTGGACAGGGAGGGGAGAATCGATGGAAACCGTGCATGTAACGTCATGTCCGCTCAATTGCTGGGACGTTTGCGGACTCAAGGTGACCGTAAATGGCGGAAAAGTAGTGCGCATTGATGGCGACGAACATCATCCGATCACGAAAGGAACGATTTGCGGGCGCGGGCGGATGCTGAAAGAGCGGGCAAACGCCAAAGAGCGGCTCCTTTATCCGCTGAAAAAAGCAAACGGGCGATTTATCCGGGTTTCATGGGAAGAAGCACTCGATGATATCGCCGAAAAATTGTGGGACGTAAAAGAACGGTTGGGGTCGACAGCCGTGCTCCATAGCCATGACTATGCCAACAACGGGCTGCTGAAAAATCTAGACAAGCGTTTTTTCAATTGCTACGGCGGGGTGACAGAGCTTGTCGGCAGCCTTTGCTGGGGCGCGGGCATTGAGGCGCAAACATGGGATTTTGGCAATGCGTACAGCCATGCGCCGGAAGATATCGACAACAGCCGCCATATCGTCATTTGGGGGCGAAATGTCGCCCGCACGAACATGCATTTGTTTGAACGGTTGCTGGCGGCGAAAAAGCGCGGCGCGACGATCACCGTTATTGATCCGCTGTTTGGCCCGACGGCGCGCATCGCCGACCGGTACGTGTGCATCAAACCGGGGATGGATGCCTTTTTAGCCATGGGCATTATGAAAGAGCTGCTTCGGCTTCGGCTCGAGGATCGCACGTTTATCGAGCAGTATACGGTCGGTTTTCGCGATGTGGAAGAGATGTTGCAGACGATTTCGTTTGCGGAGATCGAACGGCATACCGGCGTCGGCCGCCGTGTTATGACAGAGCTCGCTGAGCTTTACAGCGACCGGCCGACGGCGACGTATCTTGGACTTGGCATGCAGCGCTATGCGAACGGCGGCAACACGATCCGCTGGATTGATGCTCTTGTCGCGGCGAGCGGCAATGTCGGCATTCCGGGCGGAGGAGCGAATTTTGGCAACTTGCAAGTGAGTGAATGCTTTGACAAAGCCGCTCTCACGCTCCCGGAACGGAAAACAGCGTCACGCACGTGGACGGTGATGAAGCAAGCGGAAGAGATCTTGCGGGCGGATGATCCGCCCATTGAGATGGTCATCGTCACGTGCGGCAACCCGCTTGTTCAGGTGCCGAATACGAATTTAATGAAAGAAGCGTTTGCCTCGGTCAACACTGTTGTTGTCTTTGAACAGTTTATGACTGATACCGCCGCCGCTGCTGATTATGTCCTTCCGGTTGCGGCTTCGTTTGAGGAAGAAGACGTTTATTGTTCGTCAATGTACCATGCGTATTTGAATTACGGGCCGAAGCTCGTCGACCCGCCGGGCGAGGCGAAGCCTGATCTTTGGATTTGGACGGAGCTGGCCAAACGGCTTGGCTTTGGCGATGCGTTCGCCTATACGCGCGAGCAGTTTCTCGCCATGGCGCTGCGCCCGTTGGAAACAAACGGGATTACGCTCGAGCGGATCAAAGCCGAGCATCGCATTCTTCTGCCCGTCGAGCCGGTGCCATGGCATGACCGCCGTTTCCAAACGCCAAGCGGCAAATATGAATTCACTTCGAACATTGCCCGGCAAAAAGGAATGGACGGCCGGCTGCAAATCATGTACCCGGCTGAGTCGGAAGAAGCTCATCCGGCATTGGCCGCCAAGTATCCGTACCGGTTGTTGACGATCCATCCGCTCCGTTCAAACCATTCTCAGCATTACCCTCTCGTTCCGGCGCTGCAAACTGTGCGCATTGAAATTTCGGCTGATATTGCTGAGAAAAAAGGCCTCATCGACGGCGATCGGGCACGTGTCTACAACGACCGCGGGGCCGTTGTCGGGACGGTCAAAGTGCTTAATGGCGCTTATCCGGGAACGATCAATATTGACGAAGGACAATGGGGCGCGTTTGGCGGTCCGGTCAATGTGCTCACATCCGATTTGGAGTCAGACAACAAATGCGGCAGCACGCTGTACGATTGCTTGGTGAATATTGAAAAAGTTGCGCAGGAAACAAATGAAGCACTTTAACGTAAAGGGCGGCGGCCCAAATTGCCCCAAGGTTGATCCGCGCCGGACAGTGTTGACGTCCAACAGTTGGAAAAAGACACAAACTCCTAGTTGTTGAGGCGGATGGAAGAGGAAATATTCCCCGCCCGCGGCACGCTTGTCATTTTTTGTGCCAGCCCATATAATGAGGGAAGATGCGAACGGGAAAGAGGAGTGGAACGAATGGGATTGACAGCAGGAATCGTCGGGTTGCCAAACGTCGGCAAATCGACGTTGTTTAACGCCATTACAAAAGCAGGCGCCGAATCGGCCAATTATCCGTTTTGCACGATTGAACCGAACGTCGGCGTCGTGGAAGTGCCGGACGAGCGGTTGACCGTCCTGACCGACATGTTCCAGCCGAAGCGGACCGTGCCGACGGTTTTTGAGTTTACCGACATCGCCGGGATCGTGAAAGGAGCAAGCAAAGGGGAAGGGCTTGGCAACAAGTTTTTGTCGCACATTCGCCAAGTTGATGCGATTTGCCAAGTCGTCCGTTGCTTCAGCGATGAAAACATCACCCACGTCGCCGGCAAAGTCGATCCGCTCGCCGATATTGAAACGATCAACTTAGAGCTTATTTTTGCTGACCTGGAGACGGTCGACAAACGAATGGAGCGGGTGGGCAAAATCGCCAAGCAAAAAGACAAAGAGGCGGCGTTTGAATACGAAATTTTGCTGCGGCTGAAAGAGACGCTCGAAGCCGGCAAGCCGGCGCGCACGATCGAGTTTGCCGATGAAGAGATGAAAGTCGTCAAGCAGCTGCACTTGCTGACGACCAAACCGATGCTTTATGTCGCCAATGTCGGCGAGGACGATGTCGCTGATCCGGAGAGCAATCCGTTCGTCGCGGAAGTGCGTGAGTTTGCCAAAAGCGACAATGCGGAAGTGATTGTCGTCTGTGCAAAAATTGAAGAAGAAATCGCCGAGTTCAGCGATGAGGAAAAACAGCAGTTTTTGCAAGAGCTCGGCATTGAACAATCCGGCCTCGATCAGCTCATTCGCGCCGCCTACAGCTTGCTTGGGCTGGCGACGTTTTTTACCGCCGGTGAACAAGAAGTGCGGGCATGGACGTTTCGCAAAGGAATGAAGGCGCCGCAATGCGCCGGTATTATTCACTCTGACTTTGAGCGCGGGTTCATTCGCGCTGAAACCGTTTCATACGACGATTTAGTCGCTGCCGGCTCGATGGCGGCGGCGCGCGAAGCCGGCAAAGTGCGGCTGGAAGGGAAAGATTACGAAGTGCAAGACGGCGACATCATGCACTTCCGGTTCAATGTGTAACGCCATTGTCGACAGAGTCCGCGGCCAAGGGGCGGCAGACTGCGTGAGTTCCATGTGCAATGCCGCGGAGAAAGGAAAATGGTTGGCGGCGTGGTGAACTTCCAGTGCTAATTCTGGCGAATGTTTCCGTCATCGGAATGAAGCGGAATAGCCTTGCTTATTGCCGCCAGTCATGGTATAATCAACGAATGTGAGTAATGATTATTGCTCCTTGCCCTTCGACGGGAAGGGCCGTTTAGACCAAAAGGAGGTGACGAGCGTGAGAAAATACGAAATCATGTACATCATCCGCCCGAACATGGACGATGAAGCAAGACAAGCTCTCGTCGAGCGGTTTAACAACGTGTTGAAAGAAAACGGTGCGGAGATTACGAATGTGACGGATTGGGGCAAACGCCGTTTAGCCTATGAAATTGAAAAATATCGCGACGGCTACTACATGATTGTCAACGTCACGGCAGAGCCGAAAGCGGTGCAAGAATTTGACCGTTTAGCGCGCATCAGCGAAGACATTATCCGCCATATCGTTGTGAAAGAAGAAGAATAATTTTTTGTATATGGTACGAGGTGGTTCTGATGATTAACCGCGTCATTTTGGTCGGCAGGTTAACGAAAGATCCGGAGTTGCGCTACACTCCAAGCGGAGTGGCTGTTGCCACGTTCACGCTCGCGGTCAACCGCCCGTTTACGAATCAGCAGGGCGAGCGGGAGGCGGATTTTATTCAATGCGTCGTTTGGCGCCGCCAAGCGGAAAACGTCGCCAACTTCTTGAAAAAAGGGAGCTTGGCCGGGGTTGACGGCCGGCTGCAAACCCGCAGCTATGAAAACCAGGAAGGCCGACGCGTGTATGTGACGGAAGTGGTGGCTGACAACGTCCAATTTCTTGAGCCAAAAGGAAGCAATGAGCAGCGTGGGGCAGCAGCAGGCGGATACTATGGGGATCCGTTCCCATTCGGACAAGATCAGAACCACCGTCATTCAAGCGAGAAAGGGGTTGGCCGTCTCGATGAAGATCCTTTTGCCAATGACGGCCAGCCGATTGATATTTCCGACGATGATTTACCGTTTTGAACGATCATGGAAACGATAGAAGCGGAAAGGAGGAACGAAGCATGGCAGGACGGAAAGGCGGTCGTGGCAAACGCCGCAAAGTATGTTATTTCACGGCAAACAACATCACGCACATCGACTACAAAGACGTTGATTTGCTGAAAAAATTCATCTCTGAACGCGGCAAAATTTTACCGCGCCGTGTGACGGGAACGAGCGCGAAATATCAGCGCAAACTGACGGTCGCAATCAAACGGGCGCGCCAAATGGCGCTGTTGCCGTACGTTGCCGATGAGTGAGCTGAAAAAAGCAGTAAGGGGGACCTTACTGCTTTTTCTATTTATGCTGAGTAAACTAGCTGGAAAGGAGAACGTTCATTGCGGAAAACACACGCCCTCACTGAAGCAGCCATCGAACTCGCGCTGTTTGCCGTTTTGTTTTTGATGGCGTTGTACGTGCCGGTGATCGGCTTTGTCGCTGCCCTGTTTTTAGCGCTTCCATTTATGGTGTTTACGATGCGTCACGGGCTTGCCCCTGCCTGGTTGCTGCTCGTTGCGGCTCTCGTTGTCTCCAGCCTTATCGGTTCGTTTTTGTCGCTGCCGATGGCGCTTATGTTTGGCACTGTCGGCATAACGGTCGGCGCGATGTTGGCGAAACAGAAAAACCGCTATCTCATCTGGCTTGTCGGCGCCCTCGTGTTTTTAGCCAACATCGTGCTTGATTACATCATTTCGATTCAATTTTTCCAAGTTGACATGATCCGGGATACGCTTGGTTTAGTGCGCGAGTCGTTTGATACGGCGATGCGCATGATGGAAGCGATGGGCCAAAAGCCGCCAGCTGGGATGCAAAAGCAGCTTGAACAAGGAATCGAACTGATCGGCTACATGGTTCCGACGCTGTTTGTCATCGCTGCGTTGGCGCTCGCCTACGTGACCATCATGGTCTCGCTGCCCATTATGAAGCGGCTGAAGCTCCCGGTCGGCACGTGGCCGCCGTTTCGTGAGCTCTCCTTGCCAAAAAGCGTGCTATGGATATACATCATGGTGCTTGTTCTTTCCATGTTTCCGTTTGCCGAGGGAACGTTCCCTTATATTGCTGTATTGAACCTCTCTTATGTGCTGCAGCTTGCCATGGCAGTACAAGGATTTTCGTTTTTGTATTACGCCGCCTACAAAAAAGGCATTGCGAAAGGCGTGGTGATCGCTGGGACGGTTGTTTGTTTATTCCTGCCTTTTCTACTTTATCTTGTGGCGATATTCGGTATAATTGATTTAGGATTTGATTTGCGCCGCCGCATATAAATAATTGGATAAGGTGAGCCATTTCTTCAGTGTAGGAGCTGACTTGAATGTCCCATTTTTACGAGAGGAAAGCATACCGCTATCCGTCCTATGCGTTAGCCGCCTTGGCGGTGCTCATGGCGGCCGGCCTGTTTTATTTCCACTGGCTGCTTGGGCTGATCGGCTTTCTCACCGTTGGGTTTACGCTTTATTATGTCATTTGGTCACAGCGCTCTTTGTATCAAGAGCTGGGGCAATATATTTCCAACCTGTCGTATCGGGTGAAGAAAGTCGGCGAGGAAGCGCTTATGCAGATGCCGATCGGCATCATGCTCATCGATGAGGAAGGGAAAATCGAATGGTCGAACCGGTTTTTAGCCTCCTGCTTTAAGGAACAGACGTTGGTTGGCCGCTCGCTTGCCGAGCTGTCCGAACCGTTGGCCGCTTTCGTCAAAAAAGGAAAGGCGGACGAGGAGATTATGGAACTGAACGGAAAACAGCTGAAAGTCATCGTCCGCCGCCACGAACGGCTTCTTTACTTTTTCGATGTTACAGAGCATATGGAGCTGAAACGGCAATATGAGGCAGAGCGGTTGGCGCTGGCGATCATTTTTCTTGACAATTATGATGAAATTACGCAAGGGATGGACGATCAAGCGAAAAGCCAATTGAACAGCCTTGTAACCTCTGTGTTGAACCGATGGGCGAACGATTACGGCATCTTTTTAAAGCGAACGTCGTCGGATCGATTCATTGCCGTATTGAATGAGCACATATTGACCCGGTTGGAAAAAAGCAAATTTTCTATTTTGGATGAGGTGCGCGAGCAGACGGCCAAACACCAAGCCCAGCTCACGTTGAGCATCGGCATTGGCGCCGGCGTATCCCCACTGCCAGAACTTGGGACGCTTGCGCAATCGAGCTTGGATTTGGCGCTCGGGCGCGGCGGCGATCAAGTAGCGATCAAACACGGAAACGGAAAAGTGAAGTTTTACGGCGGAAAAACGAACCCGATGGAAAAGCGGACACGCGTCCGCGCCCGCGTCATTTCCCATGCGCTTCGCGAGCTCATCGCTGAAAGCGATAGGGTGCTCATTATGGGGCATAAATATCCGGATATGGACGCGCTCGGGGCGGCGATTGGCATTTTAAAGGTCGTTCAATCAAACCAAAAGGAAGGGTTTATTGTTGTTGACCAGGCAAAAACGGATGCAGGTGCGCAACGGCTGCTCGAAGAAATGAGAAAACATGCTGATTTATGGTCGAGATGCATCAAACCGGAGCAGGCGCTTGAGCTCGTGACAGAAGATACGCTGCTCATCGTCGTGGATACGCACCGTCCGTCGCTTGTCATTGAAGAACGACTGCTGTACCGCATGGATCATATCGTCGTCATCGATCATCATCGTCGCGGCGAAGAGTTTATTGAAGCGCCGATTCTCGTCTACATGGAGCCGTACGCTTCATCGACATCGGAATTGGTCACCGAGCTGCTTGAGTACCAGCCGAAGCGGGTGAAGCTGTCGATGCTGGAGGCGACGGCGCTTCTTGCCGGCATCGTCGTTGACACAAAGAGTTTTACGCTCCGCACCGGTTCCCGCACGTTCGATGCGGCGTCGTATTTGCGCGCCCAAGGAGCGGATACGGTGCTTGTGCAAAAATTGCTGCGGGAAAGCGTAACGAATTACGTCAGACGGGCGAAATTGATCGAGCGGACGGTGATTGATGAACACGGCATCGCCATCGCCAAGGGGGGCGAGAACGAGGTGCACGATCAAGTGTTGATCGCGCAAACCGCCGATACGCTTCTGACGCTGAGCGGCGTCGCCGCCTCTTTCGTCATTTCCAAGCGGGCAGATGGGACGGTCGGCATCAGCGCCCGCTCGCTTGGCGACATCAACGTGCAAGTCATTATGGAGAAGTTGGGCGGGGGCGGACATTTGACAAATGCTGCCGCCCAACTGTCCGGGGTGACGGTCGGAGAGGCGGAGCGGCAACTGCGCGAAGCCATTCATGACTATTTTGAGGGGGGTAAGCCATCATGAAGGTCATCTTTTTAAAGGATGTCAAAGGAAAAGGGAAAAAAGGGGAAATCAAAAACGTCGCCGACGGCTATGCCAACAACTTCTTATTTAAACAAGGGCTGGCCATTGAAGCGACGCCAGCCAATTTAAAAGCGCTCGAGGCGCAAAAACAAAAAGAGCAGCGCCAGGCGGCCGAGGAGCTGGCAAATGCGAAAAAATTGAAAGAACAGCTTGAGAAGCTGACAGTAACCATTCCAGCAAAGGCAGGCGAAGGCGGCCGTTTGTTCGGCTCGATTACGAGCAAACAAATCGCCGAGTCGCTGCAAGCCCAACACGGCTTGAAGCTCGACAAGCGCAAAATTGAGCTTGCCGATGCCATTCGCGCGCTTGGATACACGAACGTGCCGGTGAAACTCCACCCAGAGGTAACGGCGACGCTGAAAGTGCATGTGACAGAACAAAAATAACGGCGACGTCTCATTTCAGGAAGCGAAGATGCCCCCGCCCGCTGCGGCGGGGCTCCTTTGCTTATTAGCTGCAACAGAGAAAGACACAACGGGGGAAAAGGTGGTGAAACGATGAGCGAGCTGTTTTCAGAACGAATTCCTCCACAAAGCATTGAAGCTGAGCAAGCGGTGCTTGGCGCCGTATTTTTGGATCCCGCTGCGTTAGTGCCTGCTTCGGAAATTTTAATCCCAGAGGATTTTTACCGTGCAGCCCATCAAAAAATTTTTCACGCCATGCTTCGCGTCGCCGACAGGGGGGAGCCGGTCGATTTGGTGACGGTGACGGCGGAACTCGCCGCTTCCGAGCAGCTTGAGGAAATCGGCGGCGTCTCCTACTTAAGCGAGCTCGCCGACGCCGTGCCGACAGCGGCCAACGTCGAATATTACGCCCGCATCGTCGAGGAAAAATCGGTGCTGCGCCGCCTCATCCGCACAGCGACATCGATCGCGCAAGACGGATATACAAGGGAAGACGAGATCGACGTTTTGCTTGATGAAGCTGAGCGCAAAATTATGGAGGTTTCCCAACGGAAGCATTCGGGCGCCTTTAAAAATATTAAGGACATTCTCGTGCAAACGTATGACAATATTGAGATGCTCCATAACCGGGATGGGGAAATCACCGGCATCCCGACCGGGTTCACCGAGCTTGACCGGATGACGTCCGGTTTTCAGCGGAGCGATTTGATTATCGTGGCCGCCCGGCCGTCGGTTGGGAAAACAGCGTTCGCCTTAAATATTGCCCAAAATGTAGCGACGAAAACGAATGAAAATGTCGCCATTTTCAGTTTGGAGATGAGCGCCCAGCAGCTGGTGATGCGGATGCTTTGTGCCGAAGGCAACATTAACGCGCAAAACTTGCGCACCGGCAAATTGACGCCGGAAGACTGGGGCAAGCTGACGATGGCGATGGGGAGTTTATCGAACGCCGGCATTTATATCGACGACACGCCGAGCATCCGCGTCAGCGACATTCGCGCCAAATGCCGCCGGCTTAAGCAGGAAAGCGGGCTCGGCATGATTGTCATCGATTATTTGCAGCTCATTCAAGGGAGCGGACGCAGCAAAGAAAATCGCCAACAGGAAGTATCGGAAATTTCCCGCTCGCTGAAGGCGCTCGCCCGCGAGCTTGAAGTGCCGGTCATCGCCTTGTCGCAGCTGTCGCGCAGCGTCGAGCAGCGCCAAGACAAACGGCCGATGATGTCCGATATTCGTGAATCCGGAAGCATTGAGCAAGACGCCGACATTGTCGCCTTTTTGTACCGCGATGACTATTACAACAAAGATTCTGAGAACAAAAACATCATTGAAATCATTATTGCCAAACAGCGCAATGGTCCAGTCGGAACGGTGCAGCTCGCTTTTATTAAAGAGTATAATAAGTTTGTCAACCTAGAGCGCCGCTTCGATGAGGCGCAAATTCCGCCGGGGGCGTAAACCGGCTCACGTTGGCGGCAGGCGCCTCCTTTCGGGTTTAATAGACGAATAAAAAAGCTTATAACTGTTTAAAATGTTCGTGTTTCATTGACTTTGCACCGAAAAACTGATACACTGACAATGTTTAGACCGAGGAAACTGGAGGTGCTCGCCATGTCGTCAGTCGTTGTTGTCGGCACGCAATGGGGCGATGAAGGAAAAGGGAAAATTACAGACTTTTTATCGGAAAACGCGGAAGTCATTGCCCGGTACCAGGGAGGGAACAACGCCGGACACACGATCGTGTTTAACGGAGAGCGGTATAAGCTTCACTTAATCCCGTCGGGCATTTTTTATAAAGACAAAATTTGCGTCATCGGCAACGGCATGGTCGTTGATCCGAAAGCGCTTGTCGCCGAGCTTTCCTATTTGCATGAGCGCGGCGTTTCGACCGATAATTTGCGCATCAGCAACCGCGCCCATGTCATTTTGCCGTATCATTTGAAATGGGATGGGCTTGAGGAAGAGCGGAAAGGCGCCAATAAAATCGGCACGACGAAAAAAGGAATCGGGCCGGCGTACATGGATAAAGCAGCGCGCATCGGCATCCGCATCATCGATTTGCTCGACCGCGATGTGTTTGCGGAAAAGCTGGCCCGCAACTTGGAAGAGAAAAACATGTTGTTCGAAAAAGTGTACGGTGCCGAAGGGTTCCGCTTCGAGGACATTTTTGAAGAGTATTACGAGTATGGCCAGCAAATCGCAAAATACGTCTGTGATACATCGGTCGTATTGAACAACGCGCTTGATGAAGGACGCCGCGTCCTGTTTGAAGGAGCGCAAGGCGTCATGCTCGATATCGACCAAGGGACGTACCCGTTTGTTACGTCTTCCAACCCGGTGGCCGGCGGGGTGACGATCGGTGCTGGCGTTGGCCCGACGAAAATCAAGCACGTCGTCGGAGTGGCAAAAGCCTATACGACGCGCGTCGGCGATGGGCCGTTCCCGACCGAGCTGCATGATGAAATCGGCGACCGCATTCGTGAAGTGGGCCGCGAATATGGGACGACAACCGGCCGTCCGCGCCGCGTCGGCTGGTTTGACAGCGTCGTCGTTCGCCATGCCCGCCGGGTGAGCGGCATCACCGACTTGTCGCTCAATTCGATTGACGTGTTGACCGGCATTGAAACGTTGAAAATTTGCGTCGCCTACCGATATCGCGGTGAAGTGATCGAGGAGTTTCCAGCCAGCTTAAAAGTTTTGGCGGAATGCGAGCCGATTTACGAAGAGCTGCCGGGCTGGACGGAAGATATCACCGGGGTGAGAAGCTTGGACGAGCTGCCGGCCAATGCCCGCCACTATGTCGAACGCATTTCCCAGCTCACCGGCATCCCGCTTTCGATTTTCTCTGTCGGTCCGGACCGCTCGCAAACGAACGTTGTCCGCAGCGTTTATGCATAAGCGGCTAGCGGTGAACACCAAAGCATAGATGCACATGCGTCTATGCTTTTTTCATTCGCGGAGGAAAAGCGGTCCCGTCCGTGGTCGGGGTCATGCGCGTGCGTCTATGCCCTTTTCACTGTATAGATGCAACGAAATCGTTTAACATATCCTTGGCGGAAAAGTGGCTCATCCATTTTTGACTGTCGAAGGCAAGCCTATGGCTTGCTCCTCAAAATGGCAGCGGGCAAAGGATGATTTCGTTTTTATAACGTGGTAAATTAATAATGATAGCATTCCATCGCAAAAGGAAGGACGTGAGCGAGATGGAAAAACGCATTTTAGTTGTTGACGACGAAAAACCGATTGCCGATATTTTGCAATTTAACTTACAAAAAGAAGGGTACGAAGTCATCTGCGCCTATGACGGCGAGGAAGCGCTGCAAAAAGTGGAAGAAACGATGCCGGATTTGATTTTATTGGATATTATGCTGCCGCTGAAAGACGGCATGGAAGTATGCCGCGAGGTGCGGAAAAAATACGACATGCCGATCATCATGCTGACGGCGAAAGATTCCGAGATTGATAAAGTGCTTGGTTTGGAGCTGGGGGCGGACGATTATGTGACAAAGCCGTTCAGCACGCGCGAGCTGCTGGCGCGAGTCAAAGCGAACTTGCGCCGCCATGCGCAAACAGCCAACCAAGAGGAAGTGGAGAATGAAACGAATGAAATCGTCATCGGGCCGCTTGTCATCCGTCCAGATGCGTACGTCGTGCAAAAACGGGGGGAGACGATCGAGTTGACCCATCGCGAATTTGAACTGCTCCACTATTTGGCGAAACATATCGGCCAAGTGATGACGCGCGAACACTTGCTGCAAACGGTTTGGGGCTACGACTATTACGGCGATGTGCGCACGGTCGATGTGACGGTAAGAAGGCTGCGTGAAAAAATCGAAGACAACCCTTCCCATCCGTCGTGGATCGTCACAAGACGGGGCGTCGGCTATTATTTGCGCAACCCGGAACAGGAGTCATGAGTCGGCATGAAAAAAGTAGGGCCATTTCGTTCGATCCGCTTTAAGTTTGTTATTATTTATGTGCTGCTCATTCTTGTCGCCATGCAAATCATCGGCGTGTATTTTGTCCGTAAGTTGGAAACGGAGCTTGTGCAAAATTTCAAAAACTCACTGAACGAACGGGTGACGCTGCTCGCCTATAACGTCGAGCAGGCAATGAATCGGGAGCGCGATGAAAAAAGCCCGACATTGGAAGAAGACATCCGTTCGCTTCTTCATGATTTCGTTTCCCAAGATATTTCCGAAGTGCGCGTCATTGATGCCAAAGGGAAGGTGTTGGCGACGTCGAATCCGTATATGCAAAACATCGTCGGGAAGCGGACGACGGAGATTTACGTGAAGCGTTCGCTCGTCACCGGCGAAACTGTCGACCGGATGATGCTTGATTCAAGGACAGGCCATCGCATGTACATTTCCTCGACTCCGATTAAGACGAGCGGGGAAGTCAAAGGGGTCATTTACGTTATTGCCTCAATGGAAAACGTCTTTTCGCAAATGCGGCAAATCAACATGATTTTGGCGACTGGGACGGGGATCGCGCTCGCCATTACCGCCGTGCTCGGCATTTTTTTGTCGCGCACCATCACCCGGCCGATTTCCGATATGCGCCGGCAAGCGCTGGCGATGACAAGGGGCGATTTTTCCCGCAAAGTCAAAGTGTACGGCTACGATGAAATCGGCCAGCTGGCGATGACCTTTAACAACTTGACGAAAAAACTGCAGGAAGCGCAGGCGACAACGGAAGGCGAACGGCGCAAGCTTGAGTCGGTGTTGACGCACATGACCGATGGCGTGATCGCGACCGACCGCCGCGGCCGCGTCATTCTCATTAATGATGCGGCGTTAAACATTTTGAATGTTTCACGTGAAACAGTGCTGTCGAGTTCGATCGTCGACGTGCTCGGCATCGCTGACCAATATACGTTTGAAACGCTGCTCGAGGAACGCGACTCACTCATTTTGGATTTCAGCACCGATGAGGAATTGTACATTTTGCGGGCGTCACTATCGGTCATTCAAAAAGAGGGCGGGTTTGTCAACGGGCTGATTGTCGTTTTGCACGACATCACCGAGCAAGAAAAAATCGACCGCGAGCGGCGGCAGTTCGTCGCCAATGTCTCGCATGAGCTGCGCACGCCCTTGACGACAATGAAAAGCTATTTAGAGGCATTGGCGGATGGCGCCTGGCAAGATAAAGACATCGCTCCAAGGTTCATTCAAGTCGTCCAAAACGAAACAGAGCGGATGATCCGGCTTGTCAACGACTTGCTTCATCTGTCGAAGCTCGACAGCAAAGATTACAAGCTGAAAAAGACATGGATCAATTTTTCGGCTTATTTTCATAAAGTGATTGACCGGTTTGAACTGACAAAAAGCGATAACATCCGGTTCGTTCGCAAAATTCCGCGCCAGGCGATTTTCATCGAAGTGGATGAGGACAAAATCACACAAGTATTGGACAACATCATTTCCAATGCGTTGAAATACTCTCCGCAAGGCGGGACGATCACGTTCCGCGTCCGCGAGCTGGCCGACGAGATCATTGTCAGCGTCAGCGACGAAGGGGTCGGCATCCCGAAGGCCGATTTGGCGAAAATTTTTGAGCGTTTTTACCGGGTCGATAAGGCGCGGTCGCGCAAATTGGGCGGCACCGGCCTCGGACTGGCCATTGCCAAAGAAGTCGTGCTCGCCCATGGCGGGACGATTTGGGCGGAAAGCAAAGAACATAAAGGGACGACGATTTATTTTACGCTGCCGCTAGAACGGGAGCAAAAGGATGACTGGTACGATGTATGAAGCGATCAAAACAGTTGTGTTGACGTCGCTTGTGCTCATCAGCATTATGATGACGTTTGCTTTATGGACGTATCATCCTAAATATGACGTGCTGCAAAACGACGAGTATATTCAGCACGTTTCCGTCAGCAATACGCAAGTTGATACGGCGATGGTCGTGCAGCCAAAGCAGGTGCTCATCCATAAAGGCGGAGCCCACTACGCCCTCACGAAAGAGGAAAAGAAAAATGAAGTGCTGAAAGAAGTCAAAAAATGGGCGCTCGACGATTTTGAGAACATTTCATCTTCCGTCCCGCAAGGAAAGTTTTTGTCGTTTTTAGACGGAAAAGAGCGGCTGGAAATCATTTACCCAGACGAGCTGCCGATCGATATTTACCGGTTGATCTTCACGGTGGAAGATAGAGGGCTTGATGGCTTGGCATTTGACCGCATTCTCGTTCCATTCAGTGAAGGGGATAAATTCCCAGTCTATTTTATCGCAACCGATAAGCACAAAATTTATAAGGCGACCGCCAGTGACGCTTCGCAGGACGCCATCAGCCGGCTGGCGAAGGAGGCCAACCATTTTCCCCGTTATTTCGCTTATCCGGTCAGCGAGACGAAGCAGCTTTATTTGCCGGAAAAAGAAGTGGAGCTTAGCAGTTTGCAATACTACATCGATGAGTTGGACGTCGATAAGTTTAAAGAAGCGCTGTTTAGCGACCCGAGCTTTGTGAAAAAGGACTTGATTCCGTTTGGCGAGGAGTACACCGATGGTTCGCGGCTGATGGACGTCGATTTCCTTCAGCGCATGCTGCTGTATGTCAATCCGGCAGCCCGTGTCTCCAATATGGGCCAAACTGATCAAGAAACTCACTTCATTCAAAAAAGCATTGATTTTGTCAATGAACATGGCGGCTGGACTGATTTATACCATTTTGCCCGTTGGAGTGAAGAAGATCGGAAAGTCATTTTCCGGCTTGTTGTCAACGGGTATCCGGTTTTTAATGAATACGGCATGTCGGAAATCGTGGAGATGTGGGGGGCGAGCGATTTAATGAAATATCAGCGCCCGCTCTTCCGTCTGGAAATCCCCGACCGCACCCGAACCCCGAAAACGCTGCCGTCCGGCCGTGAGATCGTCAAACAGCTTGAACAAGCGAAAGGCGTCCGCAAATCGTTCGTGAAAGATATCGCCATCGGCTACGAGCTCGTCAAAGATCCGGAACGGGAGAAAGTGATTCGTCTGGAACCGGCGTGGTTTTATTTGTACGAGCAAACGTGGAAAAAAGTGAGCGACGATGGGGACGGCGGAGGAGGGGGAACGAATGGATTGGAGTAAAACGAAGACGATTTTCATCATTGTGTTCCTCATCCTCGACTGCTTTTTAGTGTATCAGTTTATGGAAAAACGAAACAGCAGCCAGCTTGATGTCATTTTGGAAACGACCATTGAAGAGCAACTCGAAGCGAACGGCATCACGTATGTGGAGCTGCCGAAAGAAGTGACGAAAGCGGCGTACGTCAGCGGCAAAAGCCGAGCGTTTACCGCCGCCGATACGAAAAAACTGTCCGCGCAAAAAGCAAAAATCGAAGAAGGAGAAACGAAATTGAAAGGAACGTTTCTCCATCCCATTGCTTTAAATGTCAGCGACCCGTACCAGCTGCGCGAGTTTTTGCGGCGCTATATTTTGGATGGGGAGCAGTACGCCCTTTGGTCATTTGATGAAGGGGAAGGAACGGTAATTTGTTACCAAGTGTACGAAGGCAAAATGATTTATGGCAACGAAAACAGCAAGCTCATCATTCATGTCAATAAGCAGCAAAAAGCGGTTTCTTATGAACAGACGATGCTCGATGACTTGGAAAAATACGAGCGGAAACAAGACATCGTTCCGGCCATTAAAGCTCTTGAGACGCTGTACCGGAAAGGGCATTTGCAGCCGGGCGACCGCGTCACGAAAGTGGAGCTTGGCTACTATGGCCTCGTCCAGTTTACCGCTTCCCAAGTGTTGACGCCGACATGGCATATCGTCGTCAATCGGAAAGAAGATTATTTTGTGAATGCGTTTGAAGGACAAGTCATTACCGATGAAGGAAGTGTGTTGGAGTGAGCTTGAATGACGATGCGATTTAGTGTACTGGCCAGCGGCAGCACCGGCAACGCGTTTTACGTTGAAACGGACCGCCAACGCTTGCTCGTCGACGCCGGGTTGAGCGGCAGGCAGCTTGAGCAGCTGTTTGCCGAAATCGGCCGCCATCCAAAGGAGCTTGATGGGCTGCTTGTCACCCATGAACATAGCGACCACATTAAAGGGCTTGGGGTGCTCGCTCGCAAATACCGCCTGCCTGTGTATGCGAATGAAAAAACATGGCGGGCGATGGAACAGGCCGTCGGCGACATTCCGGCCGAACAAAAATTTGTCTTTCCACTCGGCGCGGTGAGGACGTTCGGCGATGTGGATGTCGAATCGTTTGGCGTCTCTCACGATGCGGCTGAACCGATGTTTTACGTCTTTCACTACGGGGGAAAAAAGCTTGCGTTGCTCACCGACACCGGCTACGTGAGCGAGCGGATCAAAAAGACGATCGAAAATGCGGATGTGTTCGTGTTTGAAAGCAACCACGACGTCGGGATGCTGCGGATGGGGAGGTATCCGTGGAGCGTCAAGCGCCGCATTTTAAGCGATGTCGGCCATATTTCGAACGAGGAAGCAGGGCTGGCGCTTGCCGATGTGATCGGGGAGCGGACAAAACAAGTGTATTTGGCTCATTTAAGTCAAGATAACAATATGAAAGAGCTGGCGCGCATGACTGTGGCGCAAATGTTGGAACAAAGAGGGCTGGCAGTCGGCGCCCGCTTTCATTTATACGACACCGATCCCCGTCGGGCGACCGCGTTGGCGTATGTATGAGAGGCGTTTTGGCTAAACTGGGGAAAATGTGTTTGTTGGATTTTTCCTCTATTGGTGATTATAATGAGGGATGGAGACGAATGCGGAAAGGGTGGTGAATGTGGGATATTACGATGACCATTACGAAGCGCACGGGCAAACGAGACGGAAACGGCGCAGCGGTTCGTTTTTGTCCACGCTTGTCGGCGCTGTGTTAGGAGGATTGCTCGTCCTCATGTCCATTCCGGCGCTTTCCCGTTGGGACGTCCTCCCGTACGACGTCGTGCCGTCGCAAGAGGAACGAGGGGAGCCGGAAGGGGAAAGTGAAGCTCCTGCGGTTCGGCAAAGCGTTTCCGTCGATGTGACGACGGCGGTGACAAAGGCGATCGACCAAGTATCGGATGCGGTTGTCGGCGTTGTCAACATTCAAGAAGCCAGCTTCTGGTCGCAAGGAGGCGAGGCTGGCGTCGGATCGGGCGTCATTTACAAGAAAGCGGGAGGACGGGCGTTTATCGTCACGAACCATCATGTTGTTGAAAACGCCAGTCAGCTCGAAGTGAGCCTCAAAGATGGGACGAGAGTGCCGGCGAAGCTGCTGGGCAGCGATGTGCTGATGGACTTGGCTGTGCTGGAAATCGATGCAAAGCATGTGAAAAAGGTGGCTGAGTTCGGCGACTCCGACGCGGTAAAGCCAGGAGAGCCGGTCATCGCCATCGGCAACCCGCTCGGCCTGCAGTTCGCCGGGTCGGTGACGCAAGGCATTATTTCCGGGACGAACCGGACGGTGGAAGTTGACTTGGACCAGGACGGCGCTCCGGATTGGAATGCGGAAGTATTGCAGACAGACGCAGCCATTAACCCGGGCAACAGCGGCGGCGCCCTCGTCAACATCAAAGGGCAAGTCATTGGCATTAATTCGATGAAAATCGCCCAAGAGGCGGTTGAAGGCATCGGATTTGCGATCCCGATCAACACAGCCATTCCGATCATTTCGGACTTGGAAAAATACGGACAAGTGCGCCGTCCATATATGGGCGTTGAACTTCGCTCGCTGAGCGACATCCCATCGTACCATTTGCAGGCGACGCTTCATTTGCCGCCGAATGTAACAGAAGGGGCCGCGGTCATCCAAGTCGTGCCGATGTCGCCAGCCGCCCAGGCAGGCTTAAAACAGTTTGATGTCATCGTGGCGCTTGATGGCGAAAAAATCCGCAATGTGCTCGACTTGCGCAAATATTTGTATACGAAAAAATCGATCGGCGACCGGATGGAAGTCACGTTTTATCGTGATGGGGAAAAACGCACGGTCACGATGAAGTTGGCGCGTGAGTCGTATTAAACGAAAACGATGGAGGAGCGGAAACGCTCCTTCTTTTTTCCACAAGGAAAGGAGCGAGAATGATGATATTCACATGTGAGGAGCACATCGATATGGCCATTGACGAATATGTGGATGAGACGGAGCAGGCCCCTGATGTCATGTTTGTGGATAACAGCGAAAAACTGTGCCGTTTTTGCAAGAAAAAGGCTGTCTATGTCGTAGGATGCTGATGTTTTTGCACAATATGTGGATATGTGTTGTGTATATGTGGATAAATATTGTTGATAAGTTGTTTGTAAGGTGGGGATGATGTGTGCATATTTCCATTGCCGCTGTGGGCAAATTGAAGGAAAAATATTTAATTCAAGGGATCAATGAGTACACAAAGCGTCTGTCCGCATATGCAAAAATTGAGATAATTGAGGTCGCCGATGAAAAAACCTCCGAACGGGCAAGCGAACTTGAGGAAGAGCAAATCAGACAGCGGGAAGGCGAGCGGCTGTTGGCGAAAATTCCGCATGACGCCCACGTCATCGCGCTTGCGATTGAAGGAAAGATGAAATCGTCCGAGCAATTTGCCGCCCGTCTCGATGAGCTCGCCACCTATGGCAAAAGCAAGGTAGTGTTCGTCATCGGCGGCTCGCTTGGCTTAAGCAAACAAGTGATGGCGCGCGCTGACGAGGCGTTGTCGTTTTCGAAAATGACGTTTCCTCACCAGCTCATGCGTCTCATTTTGCTCGAGCAGATTTACCGCGCATTTCGGATCAACCGGGGGGAGCCGTATCACAAGTGAGCCGTCCCCTTTTACTTTGGGGGATGTTTTTTTAATACTTTTTTCTCAGTTTAGCTGGTTTTGTTCCGATAATGTTTCGTGTGATACATAAATGGTGACACGATGTTCGGACGTTTTATCGGCAAACAACGACTTTAACATCGCCCCAAGAGGCAAGGGGTATGCGTCGTTAGTCGCCGTAACAAGATGAATCAAAGGGCCCTCACCACCTTATTGAACTATTCCTCTTCTGTCATCCATTACTGAAAAGGATGAAGAAGTTTGCCTTGGCAGTGCAGCCGAGGATAGCCCCATTTTTTCGTTAATGTATGGTGGCTGCGCCGTTTTTGCTTAGGCCGGACGGTGCGGAGAAAACAAAAAGGAGCTGCCCCGTCACGCAACTCCCCCGCATTGGGCTGATACTTTATTTTTGCCGCTTTCTTTCGAACGGAGCAATAAATGGTCGGCATAAATGTACGCTTTTTCAATTGACATCGTTCCTTCTGCTTGACAAAAGTAAAGACCAAACGACGACGTATAGGCAATGGGACGTTTCGCCGCCATATAATCGACCAACACGGTGCTGCGGCGCACGACTTCTCGAATCTCCTCGACAAGCCGGACGCTCTCTTCAAACGTGCGATGACGCAAAAACATCGTAAATTCTTCACCGCCGCTGCGGAACAAAAAATCGCCCTCTTTGAGAAACTGTTTCAAGGTTGAGGCAAAATGGCGGATCACCTCGTCGCCAACAGCGTGGTTGTACGTGTCATTAATCGATTTAAAATTGTCAATATCTGCGACGACAACGCCGATCCATTCGCCTGTCCCATTCAGCTTGGCGATCGTTTTGTCCATGTAGGCGCGGTTATGGACGCCGGTGAGAAAATCGGTGTACGCCATCTTCTCAAACTGATCGCGCTCCAGTTTATGACGGATGCTTTGCGATTTGGAAAAAAACGAGCGACTGACAAAGTAATTAAGCAAAAACAAACTCAAAAGCATATCCCACCGCTGTTCTTGCAAAAAGAGAAATAACAGACCATTTGTCAGCGCCGTTTTTCCCATGTCCGTCCAGCTTCTTGTTTTAATAAACTCAAGCGCTTCGCCTTGTGTCCGAATATCGCCGGTGAGATAAAAAACGATGATGAGACAGCAATCAGTCAGCAACGAAACGATGACGACGAGCAGAAAAACGAGCAGCCAAAAACCGATAAGCGGAACGGATTGAAACAGCGGGTTAAGGAGGTTGTATAGAGTGAACGCCAATGAGTTGAACGTCACAAATGAGCCGATGTTGTACAACGTGTGCAGCCATTCATCCGGTTCCGCTGTTTTTAAATATTTCTTTGTCAGATGTTCAGTCAAGCGAAACAGCGATTCAAAAATAAGCAGCCCGAGTGGGCCAGCAAACAAGGAGAACGATAAGCTGTAGTTGATGCCGTAGTCAACCGGGATATTGTTTTTTGTTTTATCGACGACGCGCAAGTGCGAATACAAGCTGGAAAACAGCCAATAAAACAGTAAGGCGATCATATATGTACGATCGAAGGAAGGCGGTTTTGACATAACCGCAACAGCAATCGATGCGAAAAAAACGGAAAAAATAACCGGTCGCGCTCGGAATAACATGTCGACTCTCTCTCCTATTATCTGACCTCTGACAACTTCAGTGCTGACGAAGCGATGCTAAAAAGAGGATGATCACTCCAATGACGGTGGCCGTTGGCGATCAATTGATGGATTGTTTGACAGACAAGGCGGATGGCGAGTTCGGAAACCGCTGCTTCTTGGCATTGGCGACGGCAATCATGTTCCCCATCGGAACAAACGAACATATAACTAATTCTATTATAGTACTATATAACCAATTCTGAAAATAGAAAAAAAGCGGCTGTCTCCGTCTTTTTTTGTCAAAATTTGACATCATGAGCGATGCCGCTAGATCCTGCCTCTTTCGTTGTATATAATACGAGCGGCGAAAGGACGGGGATCAAACATCGATCGTTCCATCAGCACCATCGGGCGGGGACGAGAGACCGCGAGTTTCTGGAAATCAAATGTACGCCGGACTGAGGGCGCTGCACTTCCGAGCTGAGCCTATGGAAAATCGCGGCGACGGAAGTGCGCAGCGTTGCCTTCGTTGATCGCGGTCAAGACTGTTTCAACGGTCATTGGCCCATTCGGCATCTATCTGTTTGCCTGCCCGATAAAGGAAACGGCATTTTCGTTGGCGAAAACAATAGTAAGGGGCGACCGCCGCTCTGACCGCGATGGCCATCGTCTGTGCCGCTGCGGCCTAGTGGCTTGCGCCGCACGGATATGAATCCGCTGTTCGTGCGGCCGGCTGCGTTTGCATCGTTATGGCCATGTGTCGCCCCGTTTCACGACATCGAGGAGGGAAAAAGATGAAGGTCGTCATTGCCCCAGATTCGTTTAACAACCCATACGCCGCAAGTCCCCCGCCTCTAAGCGAAGCGTAGGCGGGGGATACGCGGCGTCCTTTTTTTTACTTTTGATCAAAAAAAGTAAAAAAATGGGAGAATCGATGAAAAAAGAATATAGACTCCCATGACAAAAAAATTTCGTCACCATCGGAAGGATGAAAACAACCTTCTGTCGAATGGTCTCCTTGCAGCTGGGGTCATGAGGTCGTTGTATCTATGGTACGTAAAA